>WGCN01000066.1 GCA_015493745.1 Calditrichales bacterium | reverse complement strand
GGACGCCGGCTGGCGGCCCCACGACGAGCAGGTGGGTCAGACGGGTAAAACCGTATCCCCCAGCCTCTATATCGCCGTCGGTATTTCCGGCGCCATTCAGCATCTGGCCGGCATGTCCTCCTCAAAATACATCGTGGCCATCAACAAGGATCCCGAAGCGCCCATCTTTAAGGTGGCCGATTACGGTATCGTGGCCGATCTGTTTGACGTGGTGCCGCGCATGATCGAGGAACTGAAAAAATAAAACACCCCAAGGGCTAAAAAATCAAAAGCCATTGCCTTCCGGCAATGGCTTTTTTTGATCCATGGTGTATATGGAACCCGCATCCCCCGGATGGGGACAAATAGCGGGATGTTACATGATAAACAGCATCTCGCGATACTTGGGCAGGGGCCACAGATCGTCCGGCGTCAGCTCCTCCAGGGCGTCGCAGTGGGCGCGCACCCGCTCCATCACCGGGATCACACTTTCGGCGATGAAATGGGCCTTTTCCTGCTCATCCTCCAGGGCTTCGGCCTTTTCCGTCGCGGAATGCAGGGCGTCATTGGCCTTGAGCAGGGCGGCAATCTCCGAACTAACCCTGCGCAACAGGGCCCCCTGAGCAGCAACCGTGTCGTCATCCAGAATATCCTTAAGGGCTTGCAGCCCCTCAATACTTTGAATCAGTGTATTTTGATATTCCACGGCGGCGGGCAGCACATGGGTCCGCGTCAAAGACTGCAGCATACTGTATTCGATACCCAGGGTATTGCAATAGCGCTCCAGCTTGGTGTTGTAACGCGAACTGATTTCCGCTTCGCTGTAAATACCGGTTTGGGTCAGCATTTTTTTATTTTTCGGGAAGGTATAGGCTTCCAGGGCGGCGGGGGTATTTTTCAGATTGGGCAGACCGCGTTTTTCCGCCTCGGCCAGCCACTCTTCCGAATAGCCGTTGCCCTCGAAACGCACCGCTTTATTGTGGGCGATATATTTTTTCAACACGCTGAAACAAGCCTCGTTCAGGCTGGCCCCCTCCTTTATCCGGGCTTCCAGATCATCGCCCATGGCCTTAAGGGCCGTGGCCACGGCGCCGTTTAAAATGGTCGCCGGCGTGGAGATGCTGGCGGCGCTGCCCAGGGCGCGGAACTCGAACTTATTACCGGTAAAGGCAAAGGGCGAGGTACGGTTGCGGTCGGTGTTGTCCTGCATAATCCTGGGCAGATTGGCAATGCCCAGATCGATGATTTTCTGTTCGCTGACCGCGCCGTTGCTGCCGGACTCTATGCTGTCCAGAATGGCGCTGAGGGTGGAGCCGAGGAATACGGACATCACCGCCGGCGGGGCTTCATTGGCTCCCAGGCGGTGGTCGTTTCCGGCGGAGGCGATGGCCGCCCGCAACAGATCGGCATAGTTATATACCCCTTCCAGCACGCCCACCAGAAAAACCAGAAATTGCAGATTCTCGCTGGGGGTCTGCCCCGGATCCAGCAGGTTATGCCCCGCGCCGTCCACCATGGACCAGTTCAGGTGTTTGCCGCTGCCGTTGATGGCGGCGAAGGGCTTTTCATGCAGCAGCAGGGCCAGCCCCTTGCGCATGGCCACCTTTTTTAACACCTCCATGATCTGCTGGTTGCGATCCGCGGCCACATTGGCTTCGTCAAAGATGGGCGCGATCTCAAACTGATGAGGCGCCACCTCGTTGTGCCGCGTCTTGGCCGGAACGCCCAGCTTATATAGTTCATGTTCGGCATCCTGCATAAAGTCTAGCACCCGCTCCTTGATGCTGCCGAAATAATGGTCTTCCATCTGTTGTCCCCGTGGAGGCGCCGCTCCGATCAGGGTGCGTCCGGCCATGATCAGGTCGGGGCGCTGCTCAAAATATTTTTGATCCACCAAAAAATATTCCTGTTCCGGCCCCAGGGTAATGGTTACCCGGTGTCCCTCGCGGCCAAAGAGAGCCAGAATGCGCGAGGCCTCCTTGTCGATGGCGCGCATGGAGCGCAACAGGGGCGCTTTTTTATCCAGGGCCTCGCCGTTATAACTGATAAACACCGTGGGAATGCACAAAATAGCCCCGTTGCCGCTTTCCATGATAAAAGCCGGGGAGGAGGGGTCCCACATGGTGTAGCCGCGGGCTTCAAAGGTGCTGCGCATACCGCCGCTGGGAAAACTGGAAGCGTCCGGCTCGCCCTGAATGAGCATATTGCCGCTAAAGCGCTGTATGGGCTTGCCGTCTTTATCGATATCCAGAAAAGCGTCATGTTTTTCCGCCGTCAGGCCGGTCATGGGCTGAAACCAGTGCGTAAAATGGGTCACGCCGCGATCCACGGCCCACTCCTTCATGGCATGGGCCACGGCATTGGCCACATCCTGATCCAGCCGCGCCCCTTTTTTGATGGTGGCCTGCAGACGTTTGTAAATTTCCTTCGGCAGGCGTTCCTGCATTACCGTATCGTTAAAGGTATTGATTCCAAAATAGTCCAAAAGGTTATGGCTCTCTCTTTCGGCGCTCATCTATTTATCCTCCTGTTTGGGTTTTAAATGATTCAATGGCAAGGCACTGCTCTCCTTGTAACTGGAAAGCACGATATTGGTACGGGTACGGATAACGCCCTTCCAGGCTTGTATCCGGGCCAGCAGCCGTTCCAGAGCGGCGGTGTTTTTGGTGCGCACCTTCAGAATATGGGAGCCGTCTCCGGTAATGGCATGGCATTCCAATATCTCCGGCTCCTGTTCGGCATGGGTGATAATCTCCCTGTAATATTGCGAAGACTCACTGGTAACAAAAATGAAGGCGGCCATATCCAGTTGCAGGGAAAGAGGATCGGCGATGGCCGCGTAGTTTTTTATAATGCCTTTTTCCTGCATCTTGCGCATGCGCTCGCTGACGGCCGGCGTGGTCAGCCCCACCTTCTCCGCCAGTTCATTACGTTTCATGCGTCCCTGCTTTTGCAAAACAGACAACAACTCCAGGTCGATTTCATCCATTATCCGCATCCTATATTTGTTTATTATTTAAGCCGAAGGCGGTAATTACTATTTTTTATTTAGTAATGCAAGTTATTTTTTAATTAATTAAAGCACAATCTGCATTTTAAGAAATTTACTTTACGACCTTTTACGGAAAATCATTAGCATGAATTCAGAAAAAGCCTATAAGGCGCCAATTTACCATACCTGCCGGCCATAAAAGGTTGGCATTTAAGCGCGGAGGAAACAGGCTTACCTTTCGGTCTGTGGGCACAAGATCAGGCCGGTGCTTTTTTTATTAGTTTGAACAGCTTTTACCTATTAAATTAGCGCTTACCCGCGGGATGCGAAACCGATTCGTGCCTTGTATCCAAACGGGAACAATTTCATTTAAGATATAATAGTATTAAACCCCGCATAATAGATATAACAATCTACACCAAACACAGGAGACGGTATGAATAAATTATTCATCTTTGTATTTGTTCTGGCTTTATTAACAAGCTGTGGCGGAGACAAAAAGGCGGAAGACCATGCCCGGACAAAGTCCCCGACTGTTTTGCAGCAAAAAGCACAGAGCCTGTTCGCCACCCTGCCCCGTGTGGCGGAAAACCCGGCCAACCCTTTAAGCGAGCAAAAGATTGCCCTGGGAAAGAAACTTTATTTTGATGTCCGCCTGTCAAAAGACAACACCCAAAGCTGCAACACCTGCCATAATCTGAGCACCTTTGGCGTCGACAATCAATCCTTTTCCAAAGGCAACGACGGCAAGCCCGGCGGCCGGAACTCCCCCACCACCCTGAATGCCGCGCTGCATTTTGCCCAGTTTTGGGACGGCCGCGAACCCGATGTGGAAGCCCAGGCCGGCGGACCGGTTCTCAATCCGGTGGAGATGGCCATGCCCGATGAAAAAGCGGTGGAGAAGAGACTTGCGGGCATTGACGAATACGTAAAGATGTTCGCGGAAGCTTTCCCCGGAGAGAAAAAGCCCCTCAGTTTTAGCAATATGGCAAAAGCCATTGGCGCCTTTGAACGCACACTGATAACCCCATCCCGTTTTGACGACTATCTTGCCGGAGACGACTCGGCATTGAATGATACGGAAAAGGCGGGACTTGAAACCTACATCAACAGCGGTTGCACCACCTGCCATGCCGGTAACCTGCTGGGCGGCACCATGTACCAGAAGTTCGGACTTTTTGGAAATTACTGGGAATACACAAAAAGTAAAAAGATCGATAACGGCCGTTTTGACGTAACCGGCAACGAAGCCGATAAATATTTCTTTAAAGTACCCTCTTTGAGGAATATTGAAAAAACCTATCCCTACTTTCATGACGGAAGTGTCGGTGACTTAAGGGAGGCGGTCGATATTATGGCCAAAAGCCAGCTTAACAAGACGCTTTCCGATAAGGAACTGGACGATATTGTGGCTTTTCTAAAATCCCTTACCGGTAAGGTACCGGAACTGAACTAAAAAAAGGCCCGCCTGTAGGCGGGCCTTTTCCATTTCTTTAACTCAACTGCCGGCATTGCCTTTAGCGCAGCAGTATCATTTTTCGCGTTTTAGTCATTCCCCCGGAGGTGGTCAGTGTATAAAAATAGAGTCCGCTGGCCAGACCCTCCGCGTTAAAATCCACGGTATGCGCGCCGGACGGCTGCCTGCCATCCACCAGCGTGCGCACCAGCCGGCCGCTGATATCATATACCTTAAGGGTGACCTTTTGGGCCGCGGCCAGTTTATAAACAATGCGCGTTACCGGATTAAAGGGATTGGGATAGTTGGCGCCCAGCTCAAACCCGGCCGGGGAATTTTCCCGTTCATTAATCGCGGAAACCACATCGGCAACGGAGGTAACGGAACCATAAATATTCCAGCCGTTCCTAAACCCGTAATTGCTCTGCCAGGTGGCATAGACGAAGCCATCCTGAATGGCAATATCCGGACTCTCCTCCCGGGATTCGGGCGCATACATCAAAACAAAGGGTTGCTGGGCGACGGTATCCCCGCTTAACAGAACCGTGGCAAACACATCCACGCTCTCATTGTTGCTGGCCTGCCAGGCAAAGGCGATATTCCCCTCTTCGTCCATGGCCACGGCGGGATTTGTTGAACTTTGCAAACCATCATCCCAAACCGCCCGGCTGTTACCCTCTTTTGAAAACGACGCTTCGGAAAAAAAGTCCTTATATTTTTGATAATACAGGCCGTACTTATTACTATGGTACTCACGATAGAGCACAACCGCATCGCCATTGCTATTTGCGGCAAGGGCCGGCTGATATTGAACATATTGCTCAAAATCACCCACATGTAAGGCAGAGTCCAGAGCTTGACGCTGACTGTTATAGCGTTGAAGATATATTTTACTGAGTGAAGCGTAGTAGTTCCAGGCAACGGCAAAGGCCCCGCTGGTATCCACCGCCCCGGCAGGATAGTAATGGCTAACGGTTGTATCTTGTGAAACCTGAATATTCCCACCGATCAGATTTCCCTGACTATCCAGCAGCTGGCTGAAAATACGATTATAACTTCCTATCCGCTGACTCCAGCTAACCAGAAAGTGTTTTTGACCATCCGATGCGATATTGTTATAGGAAGGATAGCCGTTCATGGTATTGGTGGATATCAGAAACGGCCCCTTAAGCGTATCGCCATTATCGGCGATCAGTGCGCCCATGATTTCATAAGTAGAATTATAATATTGCCGCCAGGAAAGCAAATAGGTGTTTTGTGGACCGGCCGCGATCTGTGGGTCAGACTGATAGGTGCTTCCTTCCAGGGTCCGATTGCTGTCCACCGGCGCGGCATCCGGGGAATAACCCT
>WGCN01000065.1 GCA_015493745.1 Calditrichales bacterium | reverse complement strand
GCGTGGCCGAAAAACGGCGGGAGATCATGGAGCGCATTCAGGAGGAGCTAAAGGTGGATCTGTTCATCATGGATGACGGTTTCCAGCACCTGGCCGTGCGCCGGGATATCGATATTGTGTTACATGATTTTCAACGCCCCCTTTGGCAGCGCTGGCCGCTGCCCTCCGGCTTGATGCGCGGTTTTACCCGGGAACTGGATCATGCCCAACGGGTGTTGAACACATCTCCCCGGACGGTACCGGGGACGCTTTTGGTTACGTTTGAGACTGACGGATTTTTTGACGGATTGACCATGAAGGAACACGGCGGCACGGCGGGCAGGGCCATGCTGTTTTCCTCGATTGCCCGTCCCGGGCGTTTTTACCGCGCTATGGAGAATGTGGCCGGCCTGGAAATTGCCGGGCATGAAGTTTTTGCCGATCATCATTTTTTTAGCGCGGGAGAGATGAAAAGAATTATTTCCCGGGCCGGGGAGAAGGATTGCACTATGCTAATTTGTACCGCCAAGGATTGGGTGAAAGTCATCGACGATCCGCGCTTGCGGGAGCTGATCAGCGACAGCGGGCTTCTCTGGCTGGTGGCCCGGCAAAAGGTAGACTTTGATGATCCTGCCGCCCTGGAAAAGCTATTGCGACAGCTTGTTTGACGGGCGAGGCGGTTTTTTGTAAAAAATCGCTAATAAAACAAAATCGCTTATTGACTCGTTTAGGAAATCGCCGTATATTGCTTTTCTCGATCGCGGGGTGGAGCAGCTTGGTAGCTCGTTGGGCTCATAACCCAAAGGTCGCAGGTTCAAATCCTGCCCCCGCTACTACAATAGGTGATTCCATTTGGGTCACCTGTTTTTTTTGGCGGCGTAGCTCAGTTGGTTAGAGCATCGGAATCATAATCCGAGTGTCCGGGGTTCGAATCCCTGCGCCGCTACTTCCTTCTTTTATTTTTATGTAGGCTTTGTTCATGTCTGCTGATCAGAATCCTCCCGCCCTTTTTACAAACGTTTCACTTCCCGATACCGTAAATCAATTTTTAAAACCATATATCACGGCCGACGGCCCAGTTATTTTTGTGGCCGTTTCCGGTGGTCTGGATTCCATGGTACTGTTACACATTATGACAACTCTGCAAAAAGAGCTTGGTCTGGATTTGCGGGTGGTGCATGTGAATCATGGCTTGCGCGGCGAAGAGTCCGATGCTGACGAGGCTCTGGTGGCCGATTTTTCCCGGCGCCACAATCTTGTTTTAAAGCGAAAAAAACTAAGCCTTGACGATGAGCATCCTTCCGAGGAGGTTTTGCGCGCGAAGCGTTACGCCTTTTTTGAGGAATGTTTAAAAGGGGAAAAAAGGGCCTTTATGCTGTTGGCCCATCACCTGAACGACCAGTTGGAAACCTTTCTGATGCGCGTGTTTAAGGGCAGTTATTTGAAAGGTTTGACCGGGATGCGGGAGCAAAGGGGCCCCTTTTTACGTCCTTTGTTGTCTGTTCCGCGCGAGGCCCTGGATCGTTATGCCCGGGAACAGGGGCTGGTCTGGCGGGAAGACGCCTCCAATAACGACCGTAGCTATCTGCGTAATGCCCTACGTCATGAGCTGCTGCCGCTTCTAAAGCGGCATTTTGGGCCGGACTATCTGCATAACTTTCAAAAAAGCTTCTCCGATATCGTTCAGGCCGAATCGAAACTACAGGAAAAATATTTGCCGGTCTTCCGTTCCATGATCCGTCAGGAAGAGGGGCGGAGCGCCGTGAAAATCGAACCCTATCTGCAATTGGACCGTTTTGAATCCCGGCTCTTTTGGAACTATTGTTTTTCTTACGTTTATCCCTTAAGTTTTCAGGTTTCCGGGACATTTTTACAGAGCTTTGGAAAATTCTTAAAACACGCGGCCACCGGGCGATCTTTTTCGATCGCTTCCCGTCTAGAGATTCTTAAAAACCGGGAAGAGTTTTTCTTTGACGACAAAAGCGGCAAGATACCCCCGGGCGTGAAACTTTACCCCGGCCACATCGTTGCATGGGGACGTTTTCATCTGGGGTTGTCCGAAGTGGCGGACGTCACCCCAGAAATGAATGATAAGGGAAATGAAGAGTATATCTGTGGGGATATGCTCGATATGCCTTTGCTTGTACGGGGGTGGCAGAGGGGCGATCGTTTTATACCCCTGGGGATGAAGCGTTTTAAAAAGGTCAGCGATTTTTTTATTGACCGCAAAGTGGATCGTTTGACAAAAAAGGAAATCCCCCTGGTGCTCAGCGGGGAGAAGATCGTCTGGTTGGCGGGGCTGCGGCTGGATGAGCGCTTTAAGGTGACGCCGGAATGCACACGCGTTTATAAACTTGAAATAATGAAAGAGGTCTGATGCAAAAAGAACTTGTGCCGGAAAATTATTCGGTACTATTAAGCGAAAAGCAGATACAGAACCGTCTCCGGGAGCTGGGAGCGCATATCACACGGGACTTTAAGGATTCCAACCCGATTTTAATCGGTATACTGAACGGGGGCTTTATTTTTCTGGCCGATCTGATCCGCCATATTGATGTGGATCTGGAGATTGATTTTATGCGTATTTCCAGCTATGGCAATCAGCGGGAGTCCACCGGTCATGTTAAGGTGTTAAAACCCCTGAGCGCCGATATAAACGGTCGTGATGTTATTGTTGTGGAAGATATTGTCGATTCAGGCTTGTCTTTGCAGTTTCTGGAAAATCTTTTGCGCGCCTTTCATCCCAACCGCCTGAAGTTTGCCACCTTGCTGCATAAACCGTCCAAAACCAAAGTGCCCATCACCCTGGATTATGTTGGTTTTGAAATTGAAGATAAATTCGTAGTGGGTTATGGATTGGATGATGAACAGTTTAAGCGTAACCTGCGCCAAATATATATTGTTAATGAGTAATTTTAAGGAAAACGCATGAGCGAACATAAACCGAATGATAATAAAGATCCCAAAAATGATGATGATTTTCAATGGAAGAAGGTCTCCAAGACCGGCCTCATCTGGGTTGTAATTTTATTTTTAGCCCTGTTTTTCAGCAGTCTGTGGACCGATAACCGTCCCTCCGAGCAGGAGGTCAGTTTTACAAAGTATCAGATGTTGCTGAAAGACGGGAAGATTGAACGCGGTACGGTGACCCTGAAGGAAAACCTGTTCCGCGGTGTTTTGAAGGAACCCGAATTCTTTGGCGATGAAACCGGTGCGCAAAGGAGCAAAAACTTCCGTACCTATCTGCCTTTTGTGGATGAGTCGGTCATCAAGAGCTGGGATGAGAAGGGGGTGCAGTATCAGTTTGTGGAACCCTCCAATGAATGGACGCTGGTTCTGTTAAACTCCCTGCCCTGGATCATTCTGATACTGGTCTGGTTTTTTATCGCCCGGCGCATGCAGGGTGGCGGTGGCGGCGGCCGCGGTATATTCAGCTTTGGCAAAAGCAAGGCACGCATGCTAACGCCGGACAAGGCCAAAATTACCTTTAAGGATGTGGCCGGCGCCGATGAAGCCAAGATGGAACTGCAGGAAATTATCGAGTTTTTAAAATTCCCCCATAAATTCCAACGGCTGGGAGGCAAAATTCCCAAAGGCGCTTTGCTGCTGGGTCCCCCGGGAACGGGAAAAACCCTTTTGGCCAAGGCCGTGGCCGGGGAGGCGGGCGTACCTTTCTTTAGCATGAGCGGCGCGGATTTTGTGGAAATGTTTGTGGGCGTGGGCGCCAGCCGTGTGCGTGATCTGTTTGAAATGGGCCGCAAGCACGCCCCTTGTATTATTTTTATCGATGAGATCGATGCCGTGGGTCGTCATCGCGGTGCCGGACTGGGCGGCGGGCATGATGAGCGTGAGCAGACCCTGAACCAGCTGCTGGTGGAGATGGACGGCTTCGATACCCAGGAAGGGGTTATTCTGATCGCCGCCACCAACCGTCCCGATGTGCTGGATTCCGCCCTGTTGCGACCCGGCCGTTTTGACCGTCAGATTGTGGTTGATCGTCCCGACGTGAAAGGTCGCAAGGGGATATTG
>WGCN01000064.1 GCA_015493745.1 Calditrichales bacterium | reverse complement strand
TTTAAGCTGCGCCCAAAAGCGTCGTAACAAAAAGCTTTCTTCTGTCAGAAACAACGTTGAACGTCCCTTTGCCTTTCTCAAGAGGGTATTGCACTATGAGCGTTGCCGGTATTATGATCTTTCGCGCAACCGGTTTGAGTTTAACATGAAGGCTCTGGTATACAACAACAGGTGTTTTATAAGCATAAAACAGCCCTGGCCTGGGGACAGGTACGCCCCAAAAGCACCAAAATGGTGTTTAGCGGGCCGATTAATCAGGTTAATCGCCCTGTCATAGAATATATTTTCAGAAAAAAACGTTTTTAAGGACAATGACAGGATATAGCTGAATTCTTCAGATGTCTCCTTTTAATTAAAAAGTAAATATTATGGTAAAAAAAATTAAAATTACGGTTACTTTGGGATTTATTCTCTTATTTGTCTTTATCGTATTACTAAATTTGCAGAGTGGGCATATTAAAATTTTAGGAAAAGAATTTATTAAACTTGGAAATAAGAAGATTTTCGTCCATAACGTTCCTGGTACAAAAATATTTTCAGATCAAGATTCCATAAAAAAATATTTAAACATTAGTGAAAAAGTATCTTTCTTAATTGTGGATGATTCTACAGATCATCCGGTAAACAAGGTTTTTATTGACTATTTAATAATGGATGACATTAAAGAATTCGACCAAGTTCTTGCTATATTAGAGCAAGACACAACTGCAATAATTATCGATAAAAAAACTTCACATGATGCACTTATAATAAAGCAAATGATAAAACCTGATCATCAATTTGATAAGATGTTTATTCAAACCCGACTTAATAAATGTTTCCCTTATTTTCTTAGAGTACGTTCCCTTTGGACAGGTAGTTCAGAGACTCCCCCAAAAATCAAAGATATTTTTAATGCGATAGAGGTAAGCAAATGATGGAATTACTTAAGCTCCATCTGCAATTAGTTAAAAATCCATCTGCAGAAATTAAAAATCATATTACTAATTGGCCACTACCATTAGGAATTTCAGTATATACTTTTTACTTAGTACGAAGTTTTTTTCAAACCGGTAACTCTTATTCAATGCTACGTGATCTCTTAGCAGGTATCTATGGAATACAATCGGACTTTTTCTTCTTTTTATATATAATTATTACAATAGGTTACTCACTAATTATATACTATTATTTATTACCTATACTCGTTCGTCTATTTTCAGGCCAATCTAATAATGAGTTTAATCCAACTCCCTATAGAAAATTAATATTTTATTCTCCTACTTCTTATGTTATTTACATCGTTTATATCTTATTACCAATACAGATATTACTTTCACTATATTTGTTCTTTTTTGAGGCCGATACTTTGGCTATTGTATTTGGAGTTATTTATGGCCTTTTAAATCTGTGGTCTTTAGTCTTACTAATCAATCTATTTGTTATTCAATGGAAAGGACTAAAAATATTTTACAACATAAAAGGAATAAAGACTTTTTTTATAGTTTTTATACTTCCTTTAATTGGATTTATTCCAATGATATTAATTTATGGCCAGAAGCTTATTGATTACATTACAAGCTCAATAGGTTAACCAACCCCGGCTTCAACACTGATGCGGGCACGCGGGCCATGAATTGGCAAAAGTAAGTCTCTTGAAGTATACTCACATAGGTTAAACCTATTCGTTAGGAGCAAAAAAGGATGAGACCGAATACGATCTACTCAGATAGCCTGGTGAAAGTTTATGAAACTAATATTCTGTTCCAGAATTATTACTTCCCGTTTGGATCCAAGGTTGTTGAATTCTCTGACATCCTTGGCTTTGAAAAGAAATCACCGACTATCCTGAATGGAAAATGGCGAATATGGGGAACGGGTAACTTTATAGTATGGTACCCGTTGGATTGGAAACGACCCCGGCGAAACTCGATTTTCCGAATTCGCCTGGCTTCTTAGAGGATACATATTGGTTTTACCGTTGAGAATACCGAACGATTCATTGAGATTATGGCATCAAGGGGAATAAGACAACTTCCAACCAGGCACTCCGGCGGACGCTCTTAACAAAATTGCTATCTTCCCAATATTGATATTGATAACGGCGTGTTAAAGATATGACAGGCCCGGGCCCGGTCACTAACCTATCAATTTAAAATAGAAATATGATTATAAAATAAAAAACAGATTTATTGACAAATTAGAAACGAAACATTAAAATTTAAACATGACAACAGCATCAAGTGGGAATTAAAACGTCTCCTTTTTCTCTGAACTTTGAGAATGTTCCGGGCACTTAAATCCCCTTATACCCGCAAATGAAACAGGTGATTTATGTCAGATAAAACAGGGAATGGTTAGGATGGATTGTTTTTCAAACAGGCACAAAAAAAATGTTTAACTTCTTTCGCAATCGGGCTAAAAAAGAAAAGTTTATCTTCATATACATTTCAGCTAATTTTACAATGAACCAGGAAAACAGTCGTATAATAGTCCGGTTAATTGAAAAGTATAGACCTTCCCACTGGAAATTACTGAACCCGGATGGGTATATAATTCACTTTTTATCAAATAAAGAAAATAGATACTTATCAAAATCATTATATGATGAGGTTGAAAAATTAATACTAACCGATGACAGATTCTCTGAATTTAAAGTTGGACTATCTGAAGGCTCGCTAATGGCGCTTTTTAACAGAAAAGGGGATCTGATTTCAGATCCTCTTGGAATTGCAGAAAATGCAGTAATGCGGAAGCTGAAGGGAAGAAACGAACGGCAATCATAACCATGGCGTGGGCCGGGCTGTTCTTCTTCACAGCCTTTCCGAAAAACAAAACGCCGTTCGTGGGCAAACTTTCTCTGCCCCGGACTGTGTACTGCCCGGTTCTATTAGCTTAGCTGACGGATAGCGCATGAAACCGGATAAAATACGAAAACGTCTCCACTAAATCAGCAAAGGGTTTTGCCCCACTCCACCATTAATCTATAAAACGATCCTTAAAGTTTTATAAAAATTTATTTGCTAAATAAAAAAAACAGACGTAATATTGCTTAGTTCTTAAAAGAGAATTATTCTTATCTAATAAATATTCAAAGAAACGCTATGATTGACCTGAAAGACAAGCTCTCGCAAAAAGGCTTAAAAGTTACTCCCCAACGGATAAGTATTTTAGAGGCCATTTACAGTTTAAACCACCCCACCGCCGATGATATAACCCGGCATATACGGCAGCAACATTCCAATATAGCCACCGGGACGGTTTATAAAGTTCTTGAGAAATTCATAGAAAAAGGACTGATAAAAAAAATCACAACGGATAAGGATGTTATTCGCTATGACGGGCTGTTAACCCATCATCATCATCTGCACAGTACGGAATCCGTTTTAATTAAAGACTACATCGATGAGGAACTGGATAAATTACTGACGGACTATTTTAATAAAAAGAGATTGAATGATTTTAAAATTGAAGAAATTTCTCTTCAAATAAAAGGTAAGTTTTTAAATAATCAAATGGGAGTAGAGTATGAGTAACTCAAAAAAAGGCAAATGTCCGGTGATGCATGGCGCAAATACAGAAATTAAGGATTCCGTCATGAGCTGGTGGCCGAAGGCATTGAACCTGAACATTTTACATCAGCACGACAGCAAAACCAATCCGCTTGGCAAGGACTTTAATTACCGGGAAGAATTTAAGAAACTCGATTATGAAGCCCTTAAAAAGGATCTGAAAAAGTTAATGACCGACAGCCAGGAGTGGTGGCCGGCCGATTGGGGGCACTATGGGGGCCTGATGATTCGCATGGCCTGGCACGCCGCGGGTACCTATCGAACCGCCGACGGCCGCGGAGGCGCCAATACCGGCAATCAACGGTTTGCCCCCGTTAACAGTTGGCCGGACAATGTTAACCTGGACAAGGCCCGCCGGTTGCTCTGGCCGATCAAGAAAAAATACGGCAATAAAATTTCATGGGCCGATTTAATCATTCTGGCCGGTAATGCGGCCTATGAATCCATGGGTTTTAAAGTCTTTGGTTTTGGCGGAGGACGCGAGGATATCTGGCATCCCGAAGAGGATGTTTATTGGGGCTCCGAGAGCGAATGGCTCGGCAAATCGCGGTATGAAGATCATAACAGCGAATCTCTCGAAAATCCCCTGGCCGCCGTTCAGATGGGTTTGATTTATGTAAACCCGGAAGGCGTTGACGGTAACCCGGACCCTCTGAAAACGGCACAGGATGTACGGACCACTTTTAAGAGAATGGCCATGAACGATGAAGAAACGGTGGCCCTTACCGCCGGAGGCCATACCGTTGGCAAGGCCCACGGCAACGGCGACGCGTCCAAATTAGGCCCGGAGCCGGAAGGAGCGCCCATTGACGATCAGGGCTTTGGCTGGAGGAATCCCAAAGGCAAGGGCAATGCCGAAGATACGGTTTCAAGCGGTCTTGAAGGCGCCTGGACATCCACGCCGGACAGATGGAATCACACCTATTTTCACCTTTTGCTCAATTATGAGTGGGAGCTTAAAAAAAGCCCCGCCGGCGCCTGGCAATGGGAACCCGTCAACATTAAGGAAGAGGATAAACCCTTCGACGCCCATATCCCCGGTGTTCGCCGGAACCCCATCATGACAGACGCCGATATGGCCATGAAAGTGGACCCGGAATACAGGAAGATTTCCGAGCGCTTCTATAAGGATCCCGCTTATTTTGAAGAAGTCTTTGCCAGAGCCTGGTTTAAGCTGACCCATCGCGACCTGGGACCGCGCAGCAGGTATTTGGGCCCGGAGGTGCCAAAGGAAGAGTTGATTTGGCAGGACCCCGTACCGGCTGTAGACTATTCTCTTTCGGAAGCGGAAATTGATGACATCAAAACAAAGCTGCTAAACTGCGGCTTAAGTCCGGCGGAGCTTATCAATACCGCCTGGGACAGTGCCCGGACATTCAGATGTTCTGACTACCGCGGTGGCGCCAATGGGGCACGGATACGCCTGGCGCCTCAAAAAGACTGGGAAGGCAACGAACCGAAGCGCCTCCAAAAAGTGCTGGAAAAAATCAGCGAAGTCCGCTCGGGATTAAGCAAAAAAGTAAGCATGGCCGATTTAATTGTTTTGGGCGGTAGCGCCGCCATCGAAAAAGCGGCCGAAAAGGCGGGCATAACCGTCCGCGTGCCCTTCCTGCCGGGCAGAGGCGACGCCACGCAAGAGATGACGGACGCGGAGTCCTTTGAAGTTCTTGAACCACTTCATGACGGCTACAGAAACTGGCTTAAAAAGCAATACAGTGTACAACCGGAAGAATTGCTCCTGGATAAAACACAGCTTTTAGGACTAACCGCTCCGGAAATGACGGTGTTGATTGGGGGCATGCGCGTTTTGGGAACCAATCACGGTGGAACCAAGCACGGCGTTTTTACGGCAAGAGAAGGAACCTTAACAAATGACTTCTTTGTGAATCTGACCGATATGCGCTACTCCTGGCAGCCGGTTTCGGAGAATCTTTACAATATTGTGGATAGAAAATCAGGAACAACCAAATGGACGGCAACACGGGTTGATCTGGTCTTTGGTTCCAATTCCATATTACGCGCCTATGCCGAGTTTTACGCTCAGGACGATAACAAAGAGAAATTCGTGAATGACTTTGTTAAGGCATGGGTAAAAGTGATGAATGCCGACCGCTTCGATAAGAACCTTTAACACCACAAAATATGATAAAAAAAGCGGGTTATAGATATAACCCGCTTTTTTTTTGGCCGCTTTGTCAGACTTTGCGGAAACAGATGTTTGCGGAAGTCTTCGCCTCCTGTCACCTCTCCCATTCGTGAAACCGGGGATTTGCGTGCCGGTACAAACATCATCACTTCCTAAACCGGAACCAGGGTAAATGTCCCCGCAAAATGTATTAGTCTTCTAAACAATAAAAGTCCGGTAAAAGACTTTGCCTGTGGTTTTCTTAAAAACTCAGACTCCATGCCAATTTTCCCTTTTTGCCTTTTTACACAAAATTAAGCATGCTCTCCTCCAAACTTGACATTTCTCTTACGTTTTCATATTATTCTACAATTAATAATATCTGATTTAATCTGTCCCACATTAGGAATATCCCATGAAAAGACTTATGGTTTTATACCTTGGAAGCATTATAAGTGCGCTCCTTTTTGGATGCGCAAAAAGCACTTCCCCGGATGACAGCATAGCGGCTGAAGTTTCCGGAACGCAAATAGGATCACTCATAACCGTAAAAAATGTGGATACTCTTTTAAAACGCACGGACTATCTATTCACTTATCCCGGTATCGATTATCAACTTTTTCCGGACAGCCTTAAAAACAAACGCCTTTACGCCCACATACCCTATGGCGCCACAAGCGGAGAAATGGTGATTACGGAAAAAGATGAACAGATATTAACCGCAGATATTACCGTTAGCGAAGAATGCCCCGATACGGTTGTTGTAAGCTGGTTTGATCTGACTTATACCCTTCGTGAAAAGGATGCCTATCTTGAGGGACTTAGCGGGCCCCTTTCCTGGGAAGGTACCCGTTCCAACGATACCCTGACCCTTTCCATTAGCGGTCTTTGCGGAGCTGAATGCAGTTTCAACATTGTGCTTAAATTTAAAAAAGCATCCCCCGGGAATTTACCCGCTTTCATATCCATGATACGAACAAACTCTGATGTTTACACAGGAATCACCGAAAGAGATACCTTAAAAGCAGCGCTGATAAAAATACAGGATTACAATTGGACGGGCATTGTCAGCGGAAAGGTGTTCAGTGAATATTGGGAACCGCGGGGTTTAACCTTTTGGTATGATTTTTCCACCCCCTGAGTTATTAACAGCAATATCTATGTGGCTTCAATAAAGATATACCTGTTTTTAGTCCCCAGGCGCATGCCGTGATTACCAAAAAAAAAGCCCCGCGTGCGGGGCTTTTAATAAAAACTATGCTTAACACTTTTCTCTTACTTTATCAGTAGCATTTTCCGGGTAAGCACCTTTTCCCCTGTTTCCAGGCGATAGATATAACTCCCGCTGGCCAGCTTATTGCCGTTAAAACGCACGGCATGGTTTCCGGCCGTGACAAAACCGTCCACCAGACGGACCACTTCCCTGCCCTGCATATCGTACACCAGCAAACGCACCCTGCCGCTTTGAGGCACGCTATAACTGATGGTAGTTACCGGATTAAAGGGATTGGGATAGTTTTGCCCCAGGGTATATTCCACGGGTACGCCCGGCCGTTCCGTTATGCCCACCGGCGCATTGGATTTTTGCACCACACGGAATTCGTCCAGATAAACCAGACCGCTGGCCGCCGATTCCCCGGGCACATAGTCAAATTGAAAACTATCCATGCGGAACTTGTTGCCTGTTATCTCTTCGTTGCTACTGATCCAACTGCCCACGCTGTTGGGGTCGGTCAGCTTCCACTCCACCAGACGCCAGCCAATCCAGTCGATGGTAATCCATTGGGAAACTTCCGTATCCTGCCATTTACCGTCGTAATATTCATCCACGGCAAAGCGAAACAATGTACCGCTGCCATCACCGAAAATATAAACCTGCATGGTATAGGTGGAGTCGAATTCGATATTCTTGGGATCCGAGGGAGGCAGATACTCACGAATCAAATGAGCCTGCGCCGAAACATCCCATGCATATTTTAAATAAGCGGATTTTTTGACATTCGGCCCGGGGATATAGGCCTTCTTGGAAAAACCCCAGGTGGTTTTCGAATCCATAATTCCCGTGGTGGAGCCACTGCCCGAAGGCTGCCACCAGGCTGCGGGGGCGGCAAAATCATCAATCTTGCGCGTGTTGCTGTGATGCCATTGGGAAGTATGATATTGCCGGATGATCATGTCGGCGAAGGCGTTACCCGCCGTATCCACCAGGCTGCTGTCCAGAAACAGCGTATACTTAGTATCGGGGCTCAGCGCTTCCGTCGCCTTGATGGACAGGCTGGACTGTTCACCGGTTTTGCGGTAAAAGAACTTGGTTTCAATAAAGGTGTTCCCCTGATAGAGGGCCATTTTATCCGTTGTGATGCTGTCTTCCAACAGGGGTTCGTTAAACCAGAAGGTGAAAATATCTTCGCTGTCGATCTTCTCCCCTTCCGCGGGATAGCTGGCTTTGACCAGCGGCCGGATATCATCGTCTCCCTTGGTGCTAAAGTGAAAAAGATAGCTGTCCCCTTCCGTGCTGTCGGCATTGCCGTCCAACAGACGACCGTTAACATCACTGAGAACGGAATCTATGACCACGGTGTAACTTTCCGCCTTGGCCAGCAGATCGGGAAAGGAGATGGTGACATACTTATTATTGCTTCCCCAGGCTGCTTTAAAATTTACCGCCGGACTAAAATGGATCAGACTGTCCAGGGACTGGCCGGACATGGTTTTGGAAAAATCAAAACGCAGACCCGTACCGATGGAAATTTCACCACTATCCACCGGGGATGTGGCAATAACGGTAGGCGGCAATGAAAGCACGGAATCGCTTGTCTCGGTATTGGAAACGGCGGATTCTATCCAGTAGCGGCTTAAGGTGGTCACGAAATAGTGGTATTGACCGTTGTAATCCTGCAAACCACTCAGTTGATCGGTATAGCTAAAATCTTGATCCGCATAGACAATATCGAGAATCTTATCCGAATCGGTATCCGCCACATCGTCCTCGGAACGGTAGATGGCATAACGTGCCGTTTCATTGGCCGGCACGGACACATCGATCTTATAGCTCAGATCGCCTGTTTTACTAAGCTGAATGACCGGAGCGCCCGGCTGATCGCTGTTCATATAGGTCAACGGCTTAACCTTTTTGCGATTGGCAAAAAAGCTGGTTCCGGCGGTTTCCCAATAGTCATGCCCTTCCCAGCTTCCATAGCTGAAAAACTGAAAGCCATCCACAAAGTCCACCTGCCTGCTTTTATAGACAATATCGGGATGATTATTCCATACATTGTTCTCATCGAGGACATAGGAGCCGGGTCCCGGCGTAAACATGCGTCCGGCCGCTCTGCCGGCGGCGGTATAATCCTTCCAGCAATTGGGGCAGTCATCCTGCAGCATGCCCTTAAACCCGTTGCCGGTGGTCCAGTGATAGCTCATCAGCATAAGCTGGTCGATATAGCCTTCGTTATACCACAGGGCGGCATCCTGAAAAACGACCTCGTAGCCGTTCCAACCGCTCCAGTTATACTTACCCAGCGCGGCGGGCGAAAGGCGTACCCAGGGTTTTACCGCCTGGATGGAGTCATGCAGTTGCTTCACAAATTTGGTCACGCCGGCCCGGCGCCAGTTATCCCAGGTATCATACCCCTCGGGCGGCGTGGCGCTGTAGGGATGTTCCGTATCATAGATATAACGCTTGGTGCCCGCGCTTTTGGCCAGCCTTTGCACCCGCTCTTCGGAAAGTTCGCCGTCCATCTTGTTCAACTGCTCTTCCAGGCTGATACCGGCCACATTCACCATATCGTCTTCGTCGTATTCATTCCAGCGCACATAGTCCAGATGAAAGCCGTCGATGTCGTAGTTGCGCACAATCTCCATGGCTACCTTAACGGTGTAGTCACGCACGGCCTGCATACCGGGCGAGGCGGCGCGGTAGGCGGGCATGGCCTGTCCGTCAATATTGGTGCATATCCATTCCGGATGTTCGGCGGCAATAGTACCGGGAGAGGTATCCGATACCTGGAAGGTGTTAAACCAGGCATGCAGTTCCAGTCCCCGCTTATGCGCCTCTTCAATGGCATAGGCCAGCGGATCGTATCCGGGATCGCTGTAACCGGCATAGCGTCCCCAGGGTTCATAGGAAGAATTATAGTAGGCCGTGCCGCCCTGACGCACCTGCCACAATACGGCGTTCATATTGGCCGTTTTAACATTATCCAGAATTTCACGGATATTGGCCTTGTTTTGCTCGGCGGTGAGTCCGCTGTTGATGTGCTCCCAGGTGATCACCCAAACGGCACGGAACTCGTTATTACCGGCACGGAGGCTTCCGGCCAACAGGATCATCATTGCCAACATTGTGCGTAAGTTCATGCGCTTTCCTTATCTTATAATGACAAATTTCTTAACAATCTGATCACCCTTTTTATACAAGGTACGCCCGTCGGAAGTGGTATAATCCTGCGTAACCTGAATATGGGCGATATAAACGCCGCTGACCACCACCTGACGGGTACGGGTCACCGCGTCCCAACTGGCGTCGCCGCTGCCGTCACGGTGTTTTATGGTTTGCACCAGATCGCCCCGCTCCGTGTAGATATTGATATCGCAATAGGCGGGTATATTTAAAAAGGTAATTTTATTGGGCTCGCCCAGATAGTTAAAATCGCGGGCGGAAATGTTATAGGGATTGGGCACGATACGTACATCGGCCAGTGTTTCGCCGGGCTGGCGCTTGAGATAGGCCGGATCGGAGGCCCAGGTATAAAACTTACTGCTTTCCAGCGGACCGGCCGGGTTAAGAATGCCGTCCCGGTTGTTGCTGCCGTCGCTGAAGGCGGTAATATAATAGTAGTAGGGAAAGTTTCTTTGCGGCGTGCGGTCTTCAAAGGAATGCACAATCTCCGGATTATCCGTACCCACCCCACAGGCAAATATCTCCTGATAGGTGGTGTCGGCCTTGCCCACCGCGCGATAGATGCGATAGCCGCCAAAGTTCGGCTCGCTTTCGGAAAGACTGGCCTGCCAGCTCAAAAATATCTTATCCCCGCCGGAGGAAACATCGAACAATCCCGGCGGCAAGGGGGGCTGCGGGATGTTCATGCCACTGTCAAAATTGCGTTTGGCGCGGCTAAAGGTCTTCATGATCGAATCCTTGCCGGTAAACACCCACATGTTTTTATAAACATTCTTATCGGTGGTGGTGGAACCGTCCGGCAGTTCAAAAGGGCCCTTATCGGAGCTGTTTTGAAAAGCTTTTTTCCAGCGCTCGCCGATTTTATTGGCCATGGTGCGGCTCAACCCGTTCACCCCTTCCGCTTCCACGATGCGGATACTGTCGCCCACGGGAATATCAAAAGGGCCGTAAACCAGCCAGATATTGGTGCCGCCGCCGTCGCCATGCACGGTAAAGGGGTCCTTCTGATTGGTGATGGTATTGATATAGGTTTCATCAAATCGGTCGGTACCGCCCTTGCCCTTATAGGGATTGCCCTGCATCATACGATAGAGGTCCTGCATGGTGGCCGCCACCAGTCCCCCGGCGCCGGGATAGGTATCCCCCGCGTGCCAGCCCATAACGGAAGGCTGATTGGGATCATCGCTGTGATCGGTGGTGCTTTTATCCACATGCAGGGTAACGATGCCGGCATGTTGAATACCGGTCAAACGACCGTTCAGGGTAATGGCCGGGGCGCCGATATCGTCATAGGAGCGGGTATTGTCCTGTCCGGCCCAGGCAAAGGCGGCACGGAGCCAGTCCAACTGATCCGGCGGCGTGTCTTCGGTCAGGGTTTCGGTATAACGCGCCGGATAGCTTTCCCCGCGACGGGTGACCACGGTGTGTTTGCCCCAGCTTTGACCGTTTTTAAAACGGGCCGCATCACGGCTAACACTGTAGCGTACGCCCCAACTGATATAGACGCCCTTCAGTTCCTTGTTCAGTTCAATCTCATCATCATAATCCACATTGCCGGTATTTTTAAAGATAAATTCCTTGATGAAATAATCATCATGATATTGCTGGCTAAAGGCGTAGATGCGCCGGGTCATGGTCAGCCCCATGGAGGTGTTGACCACATTGGTCACTACGCGGTCGGCAATCTGATCCGGGTTGTAACTATCCACATCCTTGGCGTACAGGGCATTCAGATCGTTACCATCCACATATACCGTCGGCGTCTTAAATTTCGCGCTCTGATCAAGCCTTACCGGAAAAAGGGTACGCCCCACATCATCGGCGGCGAAATAGATGCCGTATTTATCCCAGTTGATGCCCCGGGCGTCGGCGAAATCATCGCAGGCGATCCAGGCGCGTTTTATCACGGCATTGTCCGTAAGGTCGTAATCCGCCGGCCAGATCATGCCGGCATAGTAGCTGCCCGTCCAGGCCCGCTCCGATCCATAGGCGGTATAGTGGTTTTGAAAAGTGCCCACGCGAATGTTACGTTCCAGATTTTTATCCACCTGGGCCGTTAACGAGCTAAAAAGGGAAATGAGCAGAATGAGTGATAGTGATTTTTTCATGGGTCTTATCCGTTAGAATCTTACCGTTACGCCAAACCGTACATTGCGAGGATTGAGAAAGGTCAAACCGCGTATGTTAGGCATATCGATATAAGATTTAGTCTCCTTGCGCTTATTGTTGCGAGCGGTAATCGCCGGGTCGTTATCGGGATTGGCCTCCAGCGGATCGTAGGGTACGTTCCAGTCACGGTAGGTGCCCACGCGGTCATTGCCCTTTTGATCTCCCTCTTCCCAGGAAAAGTTGAGTGACTCCATGTAATTGTTCCAGTCATAGATATCGGAAAAGCCGGCCCGGCTCATATATTTGGTGTTGAACAGGTTTCTGACGTCCAGATAAAAGTCGAAAGTAACCTTGCTGATTTTTATCTCCTTGCTCAGGCGTATATCCACATTGTACACATCTTCCCACTGCGTATTATCGGAAATCCCCGGCTCGTTGAGCGGGTTATAGGTTTCGTAGGCGCCTGTTTTCCAGGAGCCCAGAACGGAAAGACGCCATTGTTCCAGCGGATA
>WGCN01000063.1 GCA_015493745.1 Calditrichales bacterium | reverse complement strand
GCCGTGATCGTTTGATCCGTGGAAGGTGAAAATTCATAATAATCCACCGGTTCCGTGGCTCCGGTAACATTGACCGACCAGCCGGCATCATTGGCCAACTGGATGGAAGAGGAATCGAGAACGGCATCCACACTGGAAACATAAGCATTACCGGCGCTTACGCTGGAGGGCAGATCCTGATAAAAAGTAACAACCAAAGAATCGATGGCTTCCATGGTTGCCGTTTGAATGACCAGGGAATCGGCCACCATGCTCCAGGTGGCATAGCCCCTGTCCGTCGGAGCGGCGGTTGAGTTTTGAATGGCCGCCACGCCGCTGTTTATTTTTATGGAGCTGACCACGGGATCGGCCACAAAGGGGGTGGCAATGGAAAAGCGATCCAGCTTACCCATTAAGTCCGTACCCAGGGGGTTAATATTGTTAAAGGTATAGGTAAACTTTACCGTTGAGTTGACATCGCCGGAAGTGGGCGTTATGGAAGCATCGGTTCCGTTAACACGTTTTCCGCTCCATAAAATGGCAAAATAGGAATCGACGGAAAAAGCGGTATTGGCTGCGTATTGCAGCGCTTCCGTGGATGTGGCCTGCAAGCCGATGGTGGCACTGGCTCCCGGGTCGGTGGCCAGATCAATCTTACCATATTGAAACTTGAACAGGTTGGTCGTTTCATAAAGAATGACCTGAAATTCAATAAAATTAGTTATATCGGGAAGATCCCACTGTACCACAAAACGGCGGAAAGGAGCCGTACCCAGGGTTTTAACATACACATTGGCCAGTTCGGAAGAGGTACCGCTCAGGTCATCCCAATAAACCGCCATCATCGAATCCTGAGCCAGGGCATTGGGCAGGGTCAGGTTGTCCGGCTGGGGATCGCTTGTGGTACCCGGATTTTGAAAAGAGACCCAGCCGTTAGCCGAGACATAAATTTGTGTTTTCGGTTTACCATAGAAATTAAAGGTAAAAGGCAGGGCAATGGCAGTGGAAACCTGATCGTTGATGGCGCCGAAGAAAAGCGCGTTGCCATCCTTGATATCCACCCAGTTAAAATCGGTTTTTGGCGATACCGATGAAGTTGTCCACATATAACCAAAAGTATCATTGCCCCCCTGGACGGCCATGACCGGCCCCAACCCCACCAGCAAAGACAATAAACCGATCTTCAAAACAGGGAATTTCATTTTACGCCCCTCCCGGTACCAAGGGCGGGGGGAACCGCCAGTTGAAAAGATGCGGCATCATTGCCCTGGGCAACCATACCGCCAAAACGGATGCGAACGGTGTTTTGCTTTTTCAACTGTTTTTTATCGACCAGAAACTGCGCCACAAGGTTATGGCTGTCCGTGAAATATTTTCCCGGCAAACGGAACTGTAGGCCCTGTTCCGTGGCGCTCCAATGCACGGTATTGGCGGATTGCGGCCTTCCAGCGGCCTGTTTCAGCCATAGCATTTCACCGTCGATCTCCACGGAGATGAGCACAGGCAGATAAACGGAATCCACGGAAACCGCGAAAGTACCGACACCGTTAAGCTCAGCCTCAACCTGCAATACAGGGGTGGTCCGTTCCACAAGCCATTGGGCGCGGGGTGATGTAACCGATTGGGCTGCCGCTAAGGAAGCCGCGGTTAACAGCATCCAAAAAACAAGATATGATTTTTTCATAAAAAGGCTAACCTTTGGTATTAATGCATTTAATCTAAAACATTAAATAATAGCGAATTAGGGAATGTCATGCGTGACACATAGCACATTCGGAAGAATACTATAAAATATCAAGTCCGTTTAATTATATTTTTGCATTTGCCGAGATTCATCCAAATGCGCGATAAAGGCTTTTACAACCTGTGTATCAAAACGCTTTCCGGCATTGTACTCCAGGTATTCCCGGGCGGTTACCTGTGAAAGAGCCTTGCGATGGGGGCGGTCGGAGGTCATGGCATCAAAAGTATTACAAACGGAAAGTATCCTTACACCGTCGTTAAGTTCCCCACCGCCGATTTTATGGGGATACCCCTTACCATCAAAGGATTCATGATGATGCAGCGCCAGGTCAACGATTTTATCATCAAAGCCGGCGGAGCGTAAAATGGCGGCTCCCTTAATGGTATGCTCCAGAATTTTTTGTTTTACCAGACTCTCATTTTCACCAAACACCTTTGGATCCAGCAGGTATTTATCACGTATGGCAATTTTACCGACATCATGGAGAAGTGTGCCATAGGTCAGTTCCTTGATTTCGTTGGGGGTCAGGCCCATTTTGGTCGCCACCTTGCTTACATAGGTGGCCGTGCGCGTGTTATGTCCGCGGGCAAAAACATATTTTGCCTCCAAAGCCTTCATCATGGCCTTGATGGTTTTAAAATAGATATCCTGGAATTCGCTGGTCAGTTGGGCCTGTTCCATCACAAAGGCGGTTTGATTGGCCACGATGGAGATCAGGTTCAGGTCTTCATTGGTAAAAACTTTACCTGTCATTTTCTTTCCGACGACCAACAGGCCGGACAGCTGGCCTTTTATCAGAATAGGGCAAAAAATATCCTGCTCAAACAATTTCAACAGCTTTATTTCATCGGAAAAAAGATTGCCGTGCGGGATGGAGCTCACCGGAAAGGGTTCCAAAGCACCGTCAATATAACCCATCAGGGCGCTGTTCAGATAAAAGCGCACCTTAGAGGCGGCACTCCCGCGAAAGCCCTTGGCCGCCAGGATACTGTAATAGTTGTGTTCACGGCGTGAACGGGTCAAAATCAACGCATGGTTGGAGCCTATCTGACCGATGATGGTCAATAAAAAAGACTCCAGGGCCTGCTGCGTATCGGCCGTTTCATTTAACTGGCCGGACATGGTCAAAATATTTTTAATCTCGATATTTTTCTTTTTTACATCCTTATGCAAGGAATGAACTATCTGGGTATTCAGGTAAAGTTCCTTGCGCACCTTTCGGTACTGGTTTTTCAGATTTTGTTCCCGTCGCTCCAGTTCTTTGTTTTTTCGCTGCATGTGACTGATAATGCTCAGGCTGAAACTGCAAACACCATCCAACAAAACGGCGGCCAGGGCGGTAAAGGCAGCCTCATTGAAGCCTTGCGTGGTCAGACCGCTATAACGGTAGATAAGAACCGCGATGATAAAAGAGGTGATAATAAGCGCGTTGAGCTGAAAACCGGTATGGCGCCCCAGTAAAAAACGGTCTCCCACGATTATGAGCAGAAAGGCCAGGGGAAACAGCGGATTGTTTAAAAAGCCCAGGGCGGGCAGGATGATCAAAGGCAGCATTTCAGCTAAAAAGAAAAGACGCGCCTGCTGCCGTTGAAAGGATTGATTACGCCGGGTGATTTGATACAGAATCAGGACAAGGATCGAATACCCGGCCAGAGCGATGACAATAAGAGGCCGGTTCCAGTCAAACCAGAGTTTTTGAACAATCGCCATAACCGTTACGGTAAAAACGTAGCCCGCCAACAGGTATCCGACGCTTTTACCGCGGTTTTTATGTATATATTCAAAAAGCCTGAACATTACTTTAAGATCGCCCTTAATAAAATTAAAAATTCTTTACCGTCATTCTCTACCAGTTTTTTATTTTTTAACGCTTTTTCAAAGTTTGGGTTTATCTCCAGGGCCCGGTTAAACTCGCTCAAAGCCTGCAGAAACAGATTCCGGCACTGTATCAGGTGAACGATGCCCAGACTATTCCATAGGTCGGCATATTCGCCGCGAAGTTCAATGGCCCTGGCCAGATCCCGCTCAAACTTGACCAGGGAACGGTTGGTCAGGCTTTTGCCGCCAAACATAAAGCGCAGATAAAAATCGATTCCGATCAGATTATATAAATCCTCGGGGAACACCTTTTCACGCATGGATTCCAGCACTTTCACGGCGGCCTTGACATCCTTTTGCTTAAGTGCTTTTTGCACCTTGGACATAACCGAGGAGATGTTTTTCAGTTTCAACTCTTTTAATTGTTGCAGGGAACGTTCCGCGCGTATGGATGCCGGCGGAAGCTTGGTATCCTTTTTATCGCTGAGGATGCTGTCCAGATAGACCAGTGCCAGGTTATAGCGGGCCAGCTTATAGTCCGGATTCATGCGCAGGGCGGTCTGGATGTGGTCTATCGATTTAAAGTGCTGCCGCTCCAGATAGTAGGCCATACCCAGATTATGGTGCACATCGGGATAGTCCTTATTAATACGCAGAGCGGTTTCGAAGGTACGTATGGCCGTATCATAATTTTTTAACTTTATCTGGGCCAGTCCCAGATTATTATAGGCGTCGATTTCGTTTTTGTTGAGCTCAATGGCTTTTTCAAAATGGCGGATGCCGTCGTTGATGAGATTGTTTTTTACAAACAACAGACCCATTTTAACATGGGAGGGGGCGTGTTTTAAGCCGTTGATCTTCTCCGCGATGCTGAACATCAGTTCGATTTCCTGCAACGTTTCATCGTGAACGGACTCGACAACGTTGCGGATACGGTTTTCAAACTTTTCCATGTCCGTCTGGTGGCGCCGTTCAAAAGTGACATAGTTTTTATTGATCAACCGGCCTTGTTCAAACACCTCGCAACTGGCGGTACCCTGGGCCAGGTGGCTTGCCGTTTGAACATGAAACTTACGGCCGCCAACATTCACATCATCATTAAATCCGATATCGGACATGTAAATACTCCAATTGAATCGCTAAGATTCCAACGGTTTAGCTTTCATTGTAAAGCGTTAAACAATTACGCCCGGCACTTTTGGATTTATACAAAGCCTGATCGGCCTTGTAAACCAAATCCTCAAAATTGTCGGCATCGCTGGGAAAGCAGGAGCCGCCCAAACTTACGGTAAGCTTGCCGCCGGGTTGCACATTTTCCTTATAGAATGGATACTCGTCAATCTTGGAACGGATACGTTCACCTAAAATGGGGATCACTTCCTTGGGGATTCCCGGAAGAATTACACAAAACTCCTCACCTCCGTAACGGTTTACGATATCTTCTTCACGGACGGCGTTTTTCAATATCCAGCCTACGCTGCGTAAGGCTTCATCTCCCGCCTGATGGCCAAGTGTATCATTATAATTTTTAAAATGGTCAATATCAAGCATTAACAACGAAACCTGCGTATTATTTCTCCGGGCACGGTTAATTTCTTCTTTTAAACGGTCTTCAAAATAACGGTAGTTGTTAAGGTTGGTCATTCCGTCGGTAAGGGAAAGGTTTTTAACCTCTTCATAGGTTTGGGCATTGCTGACGGAGATGGAAATCATATTTATCAGAATGTTCAGGATATCCAGTTCATCCTTACCGAACTTTTGCTCGGAAAGCAGTTGTCCGCTGCCAATAATGCCCTGTACCCTTTCACTATGAATAATGGGTGCCAAAACTTCGATTCTTCTTTTGGCAATATATTCACTAAAAGGACGGAACTCTTCCTTTTCGGCCAGATGTTCCACGGTCACGGCCCGACGGTTGTGTTCGAAATAGGTAATAATGGGATGATCGACCGCCAGTTCAAAGTCCGATAATTCAAGAGGGTCCACCCCTTTGGCGTATTTTTTGGAGTAACGGCGTAAATTATTGTCATAGAGCAGGGCCAGACTGCGTTGGCAGCCAATCTGCCCGACGATGATCAGCAGCGCGGAATTGATCAGTTGGTTGAGGTTTAAAATGGAGTAAAGCTCGCTGCTCACTTCAAGCAAATTATGAATTTCATAGACCCGGCGGCGCAGATTACGCTCTACACTAACCAGATGCCCTTCCTTTTTTATCAACTGCTCTTCAAGCCGTTTAATATTCTGATGCAGCTCCCGGGTCTCGCGGCGCTCATTGTGAATAGCGGAAAGGGTGCGCACCAGGCTATCGACAAAGCGAACAAAGCGTTTGGCTTCCGGTTGGCTGTTATTATAGGAGAAAAGATAGTAGCTGTAAGGGGTGATCCTGAACAGACAGGCCCAGTAGTGTGCCGGCATCATCTGCTTTTCTACAGCCCATTTCTGTTCGGTGCTTTGGGCGCTAAAGAGCTTACAAACCGCCTGTCCGTCAAGCTGTTTGATCAGAATGCGCCCTTTATCAAATGGAACGGATATGTTTTGTTCCGCGGGGCGCCAATCCTGATCCGCATGAGCCAAGGCGTAATATAATTTACCGACTCCCCGGATATTGACACTGATTTTTTCAAAAAACGAAAGGAAATGCAAATGGTACTGAGTTTGGGCCTGAGGATCATCCAATACATCACGCAGACTGTTTATCAGCTTCAGGAATTCATTTAAAGCTTTGGAAACACCGCTTTGCCCCTTATAGCCATACCGGCCGATCAGTCGTTCTAAAAGCTCCGTCATGCTTTGTATACTTTCTTCCTGCAATACATGGCTATCCTGATTATTATAGTTTATTAGGATATAAGGCTGATGCCGGTATACAAGCCGGTAACGGTCCCTGCCGGAAAAAAAGTGAAACACCTGTTTCTACGAACAACCTTTCACCGGTATGGAAAGGATATAATATAGAGGTACAGATTCAACCAGCTCCCCGAATCCTAATTATTAAGACAATGATCCACGGCAATATAAAACCGTCCCTCAAAAAGATCATTGATCATAGTCGCCTTTTTTTCTAAAAAATCAGACGATCTCTCATTTTCGCTCTAACCGGGCAATTTGTTTAACTTTTATCGTAAAATAATTACCCGGCGGAACCCGGTGAATCCTTATTTAGCCATCCAATCGATTTTCGATAGGGATTTGTTTCTTTAAATCCTCTATCCAATGACGATATTCTTTTTCCAGTTTGAAGTTCTTGGCCATTTGTTCGATCTTCTGCCAATCCTCCTCCAACGAGAGGGGACGGGCATCCATATGACGATTTAATTTAACGATATGATAACCGAAGTCGGTTTTAAAAGGCATGCTGATCTCTCCGGGCTTCATCCCCTCGAGAACAGATTTAAATTGCGGAACCACAAGTTTATCCACTTCAAATACGCCCAGGTGACCGTGGTCCTGTTTTACATTCTCATCATCCGAATACTCGATGGCCAGTTCCTCAAACGAGGAGTCGTTCAGGGCTTTGTTGCGGATTTCCAGCAACTCATTCACCACCCGTTGTTCATCATCGGCCGTCGGGGCCACCCGTATCAGAATATGCCGCGTATGAATTTTTTCTCCCCGCCGTTCCATCATTTGAATGATATGAAAGCCGAACTGGGTTTGAACAATATCCGATATCTGCCCGTCATTCAGGGAAAAGGCTACCGTTTCGAATTCCGGAACAAACTCTCCCCGGCCAATCAAGCCCAAATCACCGCCGCGAATGGCCGAGGCCGGGTCATCGGATTCCTCTTCGGCCAGCCGGGCAAAATCGGCACCGGCCTCCAAAAGAGCCTTTATGGAATCGATTTTTTGATAGGCCTTAGCCTGGGCCTCGGCGGAGGGTTTTACGACCTTAAGAATATGACTGATATCCACACTCTCTTTTAAGCGCGGCAAACTGTCACGAAATTGATTATAGAACTGTTCCACTTCCCGTCGGGAAACTTTTATATCCTGAAACTTTGACTGGCGTACTTTTTCCACCAACAATTGTTCTTCCAGTACCCGGCGCGTATCCTTGCGTATCTTTTTCATCGGGCTGTGGAAGGCTTTTTCCAATTGTTCCTCCGACCCCACACGCTGAATAAGATATTGAATTCGTTCGTTCAGTTTCTGATCCACATACTCCGGATCCACGGTAATGGTATCGATCGTCGCCTGTTCTTTTAAAAGCTTTTGCTCCACCAGAGAGTTGATGGTCCTTACCCGTATCCGCTCCACCATTTCCGGATTTTTTTGCGGATCAATGCGGTTCTGCATCAACACATTACGCATATACTGCTCTATCTCGGAGCGTAATATTATCTCCTTGCCCACCACCACGGCAATTCCGTCCACCAATTGCTGGGCCGGCAATAGCTGGGTCGTCAGCATGATGGCCAGGAATATTTTCATCATCCTTTTCATAAAATACCTTTCTAATCCGCTTTACTCAGATAGGTCTGTATCTGATATTTCTGTTTCCATTCGTCAAGCAATCTGCCATACTCCTGCTCCCTCTTTTGCCATTTGAGGCGCAGGATAATTTGATTTTTAACCAGATCCAGATCGCGAACGCTGCCTTTCTTGGCGGCATCCAGAAGCTGGACAAAGTGGTAGCCCTCCTTCACCTTAACCGGCGGAGAAATAGCACCCGTCTTGAGCCGTTTCAAGGCTTTTTCGATAAAGGCCGGCAGTGTGGAGCGCTCCACATACCCCAGATCCCCGTTAGGCATAATCTCAGAGGAACGGGTATTGAAATAATACTTGGTGATGATGGCCATCAGATCCTTGGACTCGCCGATCTCCTTAAAAATGGCCCGGTCGCGATTTTCCACAAACAGATGTACGATATGCACTTCATCGGCGGATCTTACAAACTCCGCCTTGTGCTCATCATAATAGTCTTCGATCTGTTTTTGGGCAATACGATAATTTTTATTGAGCTTGCTGTCCAGAAAAGATTCGGCCAGCAGCGCCTTGCGGTATTGTTCCACCATCACCTTTTGGCGTGGGGAAAGTTGCAGACCTTCCTTTACGGCGGTTTGATAGACGATTTCATCGTTTACCCATTTTTTAATGAGCGTACGTTTCAGCGCCAGACGTTCTTCATCGGAAAAGCCGTCAGGCACCTGGGCGTTAAGCTGATCCTTAACCAGAAAAGCGTCATTTACCTGTGCCAGCATATCGGGCGGCACTTGCGGACTGTTCTCACAGCCGGCCATGAACAATGCACCGGCCATCACCGGCCACAAACTATATCTTTTCCAATAATTCTTCATTGATTTTTACCGTGTATCTGTTTTTCAGTTTTTCCATCCAGGCGGCGCGTAATTTGCGCAGTTGCAGTTGTTTGTATTTTACCCGGATTTGATTATAGGCATCCTCGAAGCTGCGCAATACCCGTTCCTTCTTAGGTCCGGTTTTTATCACGACCCAGCCTTCCCGGTAAGGAACCGGCTTAATAAGCGCATTGGGGCCATGTTCAAAGGCAACTTCCGAAACGCCTTTCATACCATTCCTGGTTTTAAACCCGGCATATCCACCGCGCTTGGCATAGAATTTATCATCGGAATATCTTTTGGCCAACTCTTTAAAATCCGCCCCGGCCCGGGCTTTTTGGTAAACCTTTTGCGCTTTGGCCTCCGACTCACAATATATATGATAAATTTCAATCTCCGCGGGCAGTTCAAACTCCGAAGGATGCGCGTCATAATAGGCACGCAGGGAATCCTTGTCCAGAGTTATTTTATCCTTAACTTCCTTTTCCTCTATCTTCCGGGCCAGCAGACTTTCCCGGTATAATCTTAAATTACGGGCCAGATCAGGTTCCTTATCGATCCCCAGGCGTACAGCCATATCACCAACCAGCTTGGCTTCTCCACGGGCATCCACCTCTTTGGTCAGACGTGCCAAATTCAACAAACCATTTTTATAACGTTCCATCTTATTACCATAAGCCAAAATCAGCTCTTCCGATTTCAGACTGCCGCCGTCCCATTTTACCAATACGATGTCTCTTTGATCAGCACTAAAGTTCTCCGGAGTCAGCCCCGGCCCTTTATCCAATTCCCTGGCTATGGCATTGAATTCCTTTATGGCCGAATTAATGCGTTTAAAGTGATAGTCCTCTTTCTCTTTTTCAACAATGCTTTCCCAGCGTTTCATACCCGCTTCGTTATATTTACGGAAAAGCGAACGTTTGATTTCCCTTTTCTGAGGCTCATACAGGCTTTCCTTCCACCCCTTATTGGGCCGGCGCTCGTGTAATAAAATAACATGGTAGCCGTAACGGGTTAAAACCGGATCGGAAATCTCACCTTTCTTTAAGCCATAAGCCGCATCCTGAAAAGCGGGCACCATGTCTCCCCAGGTGAAGAAACCGAGCATGCCCTTGTTTGTTTTGGCGGAGGGATCATCGGAATATTTAACGGCCAGTTGTTCAAAGCTTTGCCCCTTACGCGCTTTTTGCGCTATTTCCAATGCCAGTTTATAGGCATTGCGCCCGTCACGTTTTTCGTTTTTGACTTCGCTGCTGTTAAAGCCTATCAGGATATGACTTACCTTAAGCTGTTCTTTCCTTTTATTAAAGGCCTCGCGGATTTCCTCTTCCGGCACCAGGCTGTCGATGATGATCCGTTCAAAAAGACGATCCGTCGTGATGCGCGTGCGCCGGCGATTGTATTTATAGTTGATCTCCGGGTCTTCATCCAGCCCGGCGTCCAGGGCGGCATTTATTTTTAGCACGCCGTTTATCAGTTGATTGAGCACAACCCGTTTTTCCTTCAGATCCACGGTGGTAAACTCTTTTAATTTGGGAAAGCGCCGTGACAGAACATCCTTATATTCTTCCTGCGTTATCTTCAAATCGCCCACTTCGGCCACCGTATCCGGTGACATTCCACAGGACACTAATCCTAATAAACCCACTAGAGCGACTAAAAATTGACGCATATTATTCCACCTCCATTTTAACAAGCTTTAAATTAGTCCTATTGGATAATGCTTTGCAATACTTTTTTTGCAAACTCCAGTCGCAAACGATCATTCTCTCCCTTCAGGGAAATGGCCACCCCTAAATCCTTTTGCTGATCCAGAAAGCGTACCTGCGCCTCTTTTTGATTCATCAGCGCCGGAATGGTCTTCCTGAAAAAACCTTCATCTTCCCGGGCTTTGGGATCAAAAATAATACGGGTTGTTTTAGGGCCGACGATGACCCGACGCGCGTATAAACGACCGGCAAGGATTTTTAGTTTCATCACATTAAGAAAGAGTTCCACCTCTTCGGGAACCGGGCCGAAGCGGTCCCGCAATTCCATTCTTAACTGACCGATCTGATCCATGGTTTTGTAGTTGACCAGCCGGTGATAGATGGAAATACGCTCCAGATCGTTTTCAATGTAATCGTGCGGTATGAGCAGATCGAAGTTGACATCGATTTCAGGATCGGTCAGCATATAATCCGCCGCCCGGGCCTGTTCCGGCGCGTCTTCGGGCAGACTTTTCTTCAACTCGGCCACGGCTTCGTCCAGGATGCGGCAATACAGATCAAAACCCACCGTTTGCACAAAACCGCTTTGTTCCTTGCCCAGCAAGTTTCCGGCACCGCGGATTTCCAGATCGCGCAGGGCGATTTTATAGCCGGAGCCCAGGTCGGTAAAATCCTGTATGGTTTGCAGGCGCTTGCGGGCCAGATCGGTCAGCTTATCCAACGGCGGCACCAGCAGGTAGGCATAGGCCTGACGATTGGATCGCCCTACCCGTCCCCGCAACTGATACAGCTGCCCCAGACCGAATTTATCGGCCCGGTTGATAATCATGGTGTTCACGTTGGGTATGTCCAGACCATTTTCGATGATCATCGAGGCCACCAGGATGTCATATTTATGATCCATAAAATCCAGCATTACTTTTTCCAGTTGCCTTTCCGGGAGCTGCCCGTGCCCCACGGCAATGCGCGCCTCGGGCACAATTTCCTCCAGGCTCTGTTTCATGGCCTCGATGGTTTCCACGCGGTTATGCACAAAATAAATCTGTCCGCCCCGTTCCAGCTCACGCTTGACGATGCGGTGGATTTTGACATCGTTCCAGTGCAGGATTTCCGTATGCACCGGCAGGCGGTTGGCGGGAGGCGTTTCTATATTAGAAAAATCACGCGCCCCCATCAGCGCCATGTGCAGCGTTCGCGGAATGGGGGTGGCTGTCATGGATAGGATATCCACCGACAGGCGGTATTTTTTCAGCTTTTCCTTGTGGCGTACGCCAAAGCGCTGCTCTTCATCGATAATCAGCAGTCCCAAATCCTTAAACTGAACATCGCCGGAAAGCAGACGGTGGGTGCCGATCAGTATGTCCACCCTTCCGGCCAAAACCCCTTCCAGAATTTCCCGTTGCTGTTTCGGCGTGCGGAAACGGTTGACCATCTCCACCTGAACGGGAAAGGAAGCCAGCCGCTTACGGAAATTTTCATAATGCTGAAAAGCCAGAATCGTCGTCGGCACCAGTATAGCCACTTGTTTACCGGACATTACAGCCTTAAAGGCGGCACGCAGAGCCACTTCGGTTTTCCCAAATCCCACATCACCGCACAACAGACGATCCATGGGCTTGGGGTGCTCCATGTCTTTTTTAACACTTTCGATGGCCGTGAGCTGATCGGGGGTTTCCTGGTAGGGGAAGGAGGCTTCCAGTTCCTTTTGCCAATGGTTGTCATCGACAAAGGCAAAACCCTCCTGGGCCTTACGCCCGGCGTAAATCTGCAACAGCTCGGCGGCGATTTTTTTAAGTGATTCTTTTGTCTTCTTTTTAGCCCGTTCCCAATCCCTGCCTCCCAGTTTGGAAAGCTGCGGATGGCCCCCTTCCTCGCTGCTGTATTTTTGCACCCGGTTCAGGCGATCCACGCTTACCAGCAAATGATCACCGTCCCTGTAGGCTATCTTCAGGCATTCCTTGCGTATGTTCCCGTAGCTGACCACCTCCGGCCCCAGATATTGGCCGATGCCGTAATCGACATGCACCACATAATCGTACACATGCAGTCCGCCCAACTGCCTCAGGTAGGAGCCGCTTTTAAAACTGCGATAAACCTTATGGCGCCGCGAACGGTTAAAAATCTGATGATCGGTCAACAACTCCAGACCGGCATCGGGCAAAATAAATCCGGCATGTAATCCGCCCTCCGTATAGCGCAAGGGCAGCAAAATATCCTCTTCCTCTATGATTTCCCTTAACCGTTGGGACTGTTCGGCATTATAGGATTGGATCACCAGCCCGCGCCGGGCGCCGGTCTCTTCCTGATGCCTGAGATATTCAAGGAACTTCTTTATGGAGCCGTTAAAATCGGGATGGGGACGGCCCTTAAGGTCGACAACCGCCGACCGGTCATCCTGTACCAGATCCGTGTGCGCCAGCGGGTGATTTTCCATAAAGCCTCGCACATCGGCGGGACGGGCATATTTTTCTTCCGGCGGCGGTTCGGCCAGGCCCAGGGAGGGATCATTTTCGTAATTACGGGCCGCCTGCCGGGCAAAACTTTCGATATGGCCTAAAAAATATTCACGGTCTTCAAAAAACAGAATGGTTTCCGCGGGCAACAACTCATGCAAAAAGGCCTGTTCGGCGCTACCGTTGGTGTGCGGCAGGATCACCACCTCGTCATATCTTCCGGTGGTACGCTGGGTGATGACGTCAAAACGGCGGATCGACTCCACCTGGTTGCCAAAAAATTCGATGCGCAGGGGTTCGTCATAATTAAAGGCAAAAATATCCACAATGCCGCCGCGCACGCTATACTCGCCCACCTGTTCCACGATATCCACGCGCTCAAAACCGGCGGCGGTCAGTTGTTCCTGCAACAGTTCAAAATCCTGGCTTTTGCCTGCGCGCAGGTAAACCTGTAAATCCAGAAAACTCTCCGGCAGGGGCAGGGCCTCCATCAGGGCCTGGGCCGTGGCCACGGCTATAAAACGTTCTTCCTCCAAAAATACCTGCATGGTTTCCAGACGCATACTGACCAGTTCCGGGCGGGCCCGCACCCGCTCATAAGGTTCGGTTTCCAGGCCGGGTAAAAAGGCATTGGGCACCCCGGGCAGGATGCGCCGGATGTCCTCATGGATCACCTCGGCCTGTTCCAGACTGTTGGCCACATACAAAACCGGATGGCGGTGTTGACGGTAAAGCGCGGCCAGACCAAAGGCAACCAGCGCACCCGGCGCATGACGCAGATGGAGCGGGCGTTTCGGAGATATATGTTCAGCCAGGGTGACCAGAGGCGGCCATTGCAAAATCTGCTCAGTCAGCTTGTCCATCAGCCTCGGTATCGGATTCTTTTTTAGTCCCTTTTTCAATCGTGGCCTTCAGCTTGTCCAGCTGTTCGCGATAGGGACTTTCAGGGAAGTTTTTTACCATTTGATGATAATACTGTTCAAAAACATCATGACGCCCCAAATGATAGAAAGAGGCGGCCATTAAAAAGCCCAGCGCTTCCTTATCATGAAAAGTGGGATGTTCCCGGGTGATCTGCTCGCACAGATTGATCACCGCCAGGTAATCTTTTTTATCAAAAGCGATATAGGCCAGCCCGTAATGTCCGTTGGCTTTGACCACATCATCCCGGGCAATATCCACCAGATGGCGAAACACTTCGCGGGCTTCATCCAGCTTTTTGGTATAGTAATAGGAAAAGCCCTTGATGAACAGGGCGGAGAGCCAGTAATCGGGATTTTTATCTTTCAGGATTTCCTCCACCCGGGCCAGGGCCTCCAGGGTTGCCGCATAGTCCTGCTTGCGGAAATGGAGTTTAGCCAGCTCGTAGTGGATAAGCTTTTGTTTTTCCGAGGCATTATCGATTTCCAGGGAACGAACCAGGTATTTTTCAGCCTCGTCCAGATCGTGAAGCATCATATGGCTGTAGCCCATAATACGGTACAGATCCTCGCGGGCGCCGTATGTGGGATCGAACTCCAGGGTGCTTTCCGCCGCTTCCACCGTTTGCCGGTAGTTGCCCATGCGGTAAAAGGTCCAGGTCAGCTCGGCCCAAATGTGGGCGGTATCCTTATTGCTGGGAGACTGACTCAGGGCCTGCAGATACAACTTCGAGGCGCCGGAGAAGTTGCCCTCGTCATAGGCTTTGCGCGCTTTCTCCGTTATTTCGATAAATTCATTCATTCTTATTACTCCGTATCAAATAGCCAAGTAGTTTAGGGAATCCGCGCACATTGTGCAAATGCTTGTGCCGCCCGCCCACACAATGCCCATTTTTCACAAAAAAAAGGCTCTGTTCTTTACCCCGGCGTGACCAAACGCACCAAAAGTATTTTTTACACATATTGGATTGCCTGTTATGTTCATCACGGGAGCCGGCCTGTGGCAATATTTCTGCCTTTCCACGGATTGTATCGATACCCTGAAAAATGAAATATCCCCCGATTTTAAGATATTGATCTTAAAACCGGAGGCGAAGGTTGGCGACACCTGGACCAGTACAAGAGGCCTCTCGCAGTTGGAGAAGGTCCTTGATGAAATCAGCTTTAGCAACGGGGTCAGTCCGCGTGCCTACCGGGACGTGCTGGTTATAAAAAGGACGTCACCCCCGGACGGGGAGACCTTTTATGATTATTATGCCCGGGATATTGGCTTTATCGGCAACGGCGACAAACATTACCTGCTGCAACACGGCACCCGCTCGCCATAACCCTGGACGCGGCGCTTCACACCTCCCCTATTCCCCTCCCCGAGAGTCGGGGAGGGGCCGGGGGTGGGGCGAGAGCTCACGCCGAAGTCTCGGGGCGCAGCCTGCCGGGGGGAGGATTCCTTACTGTATACGGAATGACACTAAAAACAAACCTGAAAATAAATATGTAAATATTTATATCTTAAAATTATTTTTCCACGCTTTGTTTTAATTTTGATGGCCTATTAAAATATAAGCCGACCCAACGATTAGATCGGTATAGACATACCCGACTCCGACAAACAGATTGCTCTTTGACGACAATGCGAGAATGGTATTGCGGTTTGGGCCGATTTGACGCCATGACCGCCCGTTCCAATGCATGAGCAATCCTAAATCACCGCCAATAAAAACATTGTTGAGATTATTTCCCCGGATGCTTTCCTGAAAAATAGACGGTATAGATGGTACGGGTAGCCATGTCTCGTTTTTTAAATTATTTTGATAAAAACCATCCCCGCAAATGTACCATTGACGGCCTTTGGCGCTCCAAATGGACGATATGGTGTGTGGCAATCCCTGAGAAGAAATAATCTTTGCTTTATTATCCGAAATTTGCAGAACAACACTTTCATCCGCGGTTAATATTTTGGAAGCGATAGCCAGTATCTTATAGGTGTTTTTTCCGGGTTCCTTTACACCCCAAATGTCGATTATGGGCAAATCTGTCCCGCTCCTGATCTTTCTCCAGCGTGTGCCGTCATAATGGGCGATCATGCCCATATTGCCCACTACATAAAAATCATCCGATGATGTGCCCCAGATTTTATTTGCAGTTACGTTAACCTGTGTTATTGTTGCACAATCATTCTTAAAATCACTTTCATCATAGTAGGTAAGACTCCCATCCGAATGTCCAAAAACAATTACACCGTCATCAAAATTAAACACACTTCTTATAGGGGGATACTTAACTCCGCCACAGGCATTGGTTAGAATCCTCGTCAGTGTCCACTTCTCCCCGTCCCAGTGGGCGGCGTTATAGGG
>WGCN01000062.1 GCA_015493745.1 Calditrichales bacterium | reverse complement strand
TGGTTACCAGTGAGTGTTTTGTCAGCTCCTTGGAGAGATACATGGCCACCTTGCGCGCTTCCACAATATTCTTCTTACGGGTTTTAGCCCGGATCTGATCGGCGGAGACTTCAAAAACCTTGGAGCAGTATTGCACGATGGTGTCGATGTTGAGGATGTGCTGATCGGGCTTGGCGATCTCGGTCACTATGCCGCGGGCCAGGTCTATGGTCGGCTCGGCGGCGGTGAAGGTCACCTGGGCCATGATCTTGGTCAGCGCGCCTTCCAGTTCACGGACGTTATCCACCAGATTAACGGCCAGATACTCCAGAATGTCTTCCGGGATATCCAGCTCGCTCTCATCGCACTTGCGGCGCAGGATGGCCAGGCGGGTTTCAAAGTCGGGCGGTTGTATATCCACCACCAAGCCCCACTTGAAACGTGAGATGAGACGTTCTTCCAGGGCGTTAAGCTCGTTGATGGGGCGGTCGGAGGTCAGCACGATCTGCTTGCCGTTTTGATGCAGATCGTTAAAGGTATGGAAGAACTCCTCCTGGGTTTTTCCCTTGTTGGAAAAGAACTGTATGTCATCGATCAGCAGGATGTCACAGGAACGGTAAAAAGCGGAAAACTCGGCCACCTTGTTTTTTTGAATGGCGCTGATAAAGTGCGAGGTAAAGGTCTCGCTGGAGGCGTAATAGACCTTGGTGTCCGGATTGTTCATGCGGGCATGGTTGCCGATGGCCTGGATAAGGTGGGTCTTGCCCAATCCGGTGCGTCCGTAGATGATCAGCGGATTGTAATTGGTTTTTCCCGGGGCGTCTCCCACGGCGCGGGCGGCGGCGCTGGCAAAGTTGTTGTTGTCACCGACGATGAAGTTGTCAAAATGGTAGCGTTCGTTTATACGCGTGGAAAAAACATAATCCGATTGAACGGAAGGGGTTACCGGCTTGATTTCTTCGGATTTTACCCAGTCCTGGGCGCCATAGGGTGAATCGGGTGTACTTTCCTTACTTTTCACCGTAAATAAAATTTTCTTGCTGTCTCCCAAAATCTGGGTAACGGCATTTTGTATCAGTTCATTATAATGGTTCTCAATCCACTCGGAAAAGAAACGGTTGGGGACTTCCAGTTCCAGATAACTTTCATCCAGATGTATCAGATTGATGGGGGCAAACCAGGTAGTGAAACTGCGGATGTTAATATTCTGTTTTATAACATCCAAAATTGCGGGCCATGCATTATCGGGTTGTGTAGAGAGTTGAGCCAGCGAATTCTGAGCCATTCATCGATCCTTTTTTTATTTTCCACAATATAAACCGGAGACAGATTGCCCCGCTAAAGGCAAAATATCCGCCTTATATACATTCTGTTTTGTGAGAGTTTTCGTGTAAGTAGTTGAAAAATATGAGCTTGAAATTGTCATGCCCCGGGCATCCCGGTCCGCGGCCCTATTCAAACTTTTTCCTATTGTGGATTAGTGCAGGTTTTCCACAAGTTTTCCACAACTATCCCTTACGACTGATTCATAGTAATTGAAAGGACAAATACATGTCAAGAAATGAAAAAGGTTTCCGTGAAAAAAAAAATGACCTGTGAAAATGTTAAGTATCTTATTGTTTGAAAATATTGATCTTACGTTTATTTTTCATCCGTAAAAAAACTAAAAAATTGTCACAAATGTTTCACGGACAAGGCGCCGAAGGCTTTACTCTCGGGCATTGGCTTTTTCCGCTGTTTCACACTTTTTTAACAAATTCGCTTCTATCGTCGTCAGCGATTAAATTAGGCCTTATTTTTTTTAAAAGGAAGGTACGATGAAGATTATTCAAAGCGAAAATGCTCCCGCGCCCATAGGACCCTATTCCCAGGCGGTGGAAGCTAACGGTATGATATTCCTGTCGGGACAAATTGCTATCGACCGCGACCATGATAATCGTATAGCCGGGGATGTGGAAAGCCAGACCCGCCAGGTGATAAAAAATATGCGCGCGGTATTGGCCGCCGCCGGCCTCGGGTTGGAACAGGTGGTAAAAACCACCATCTACCTGGCGGACATGAATAACTTTGCCGCCGTCAATGCCATCTATGCCGAATTTTTTGAGGCCTCCAAGCCGGCCCGGGCCACGGTGGAGGTTAGCCGGCTGCCCAAAGATGTGAAAATTGAAATCGATTGTATCGCCGTACGATGAGCGTTTGTTTTATTTTAAATCCCGTGGCGGGACGCGGCAAGGCGCTGGGACTGGAAAAAACCTTAATGGAACGTGCCGCCGTAAAATTTCCCGGAGCGTTGTTTCTGCGCACCGAATCCCGGGGGCATGCCATCCGTCTGGCCAGGGAGCAATCCACCAAACACGACACCGTGATAGCCGTGGGGGGGGACGGAACCATTCATGAAGTGGTTAACGGCCTTATGGGGGGGAAAGCCGCTTTGGGGGTTGTGCCCGTCGGTACCGGAAATGATCTGGTAAATGCACTGAATATTCCCTTTGAGATCGATGCCGCCCTGGAACTGATCTCACAGAATAAGCCGCGGCCCATCGATGTGGGCCAGGTGAACGAGCGTTATTTTATCAACGGCCTGGGCGTGGGCTTTGACGCCTGGGTGGTCAAGAAAAGTTTCAGCATAAAAAAGCTGCGCGGGAACCTGGTTTACCTTTATGCCGTATTGGCTACTTTAAAGTCCTACAGCCATAGCGTGCTCAATGTGGACATCGACGGTGAAAAGAAGCAGCGCCGGCTGTTTATGCTGACCGTTGGGAACGGCCCCTCCCTGGGGGGCGGTTTCCGCTTAACGCCGGAAGCCCGCTTGAACGACAACCGTTTTGATATCTGCATGATCCATCAGATGCCCACGATGGCCGTGTTGCGCAATCTGCTGCGGGTTTACAGCGGCAGCCATGTAAAAGACCCGCGGGTGGAGATGAGCAGGGGGCAAAGCCTTGCCATAAGCTCGGATCAGCCCTTTGCCGCCCATGCCGACGGCGAAGAGCTGGGCTATGACTTAACCGTGTTAAATATTACCATACACAGCGGAGCGCTGAATGTCCATTGCCGGTATTAAAAAATATATAGCATTGATACTTCTGCTATCCCCCTTCCTGGCGCCGGCCCAGAATCCGGACTTAGGGAAAAAGGCAACAAAAACGGGCTATGAATGGCAACTTACGGATGCGCTGCCCGGATTGGCGCAGTTGCATCAGGAGCGTTTTGTAAAATCGGCCCTGTTATATGGCGGCGCCTGGTATCTTTACGGATCGGCCGCCGGAGCCTATAACCGCTACCGGCAAAACGGCCTGGCGACCGACCGGGACGCTTCCTGGCGTTATGCCCTGTGGGGGGCGGCCTGGCACGGTTTGGGTTTGCTGGATGGCTGGTATTACGGTCGCCATTACCGGGCAGCCAAGCGGGAACTCTATTCGGACACCCCCTTAAAGTCGCCCTGGGGGGCAGCCATGCGTTCCCTCTTTTTTCCGGGTTGGGGACAGTGGTATAACGAATCCTACTATAAAGCGGTATTCTATTTCGGACTGACCACGGCCGTGGGCTATACGGTTTATCATAATGACCGTCTTTACCGGGAAACCGGCGCCGAAACCTATAAAGATCAGCGCAGTCGCTATTTCTGGTATCTGGGACTGAACTATCTTTTTATGGTTCTTGACGCCCAGGTGGATGCCTGGCTGTTCAAATTTGACGAGATCGCCCGTTTTGATGTTTATCCCGGCCGGTATGACGGCACGCTGATGTTTAAAATGGAGTTTTCCTTTTAATGCGCTATTTTTTATGGCTGATTGTTTTTTCCATGCCGTTACAGGCCCAGCGTCTCGGGGCCGGTAATGCCTTTACGGTGGATAAAATTGTATTAGGTACGCCATCGGCCAGGCAAGATCCCTGGCTGGCCAAGGATAAGGCTCAGCATTTTTTCGGCAGTTTTTTTATAACGGGGCTCAATTTGCAGCTTCTGCAACGCGCGGGAGTGGGGCAAAAGGCGTCACGGCAAATTGCCGCCGGTCTCTCCTTCAGCATCGGTTTGGGCAAGGAAATCCACGACGGCCGTCAAAAAAACAATATTTTTTCCATCCCTGATTTAATTGCCGATGTGGCCGGTATCGGCCTGGCCCTGCTGCTGGTGCGTTAAGCAACACCGCGCCCTTGCTTCTGGGGAATGTTTGCATTCCGCCAGGGTGGCGAGAAAAATCTCAGAAGCGGAACCGGCAGAGAGTTTCAGATTTTACTTTCGATACTTTCCCCAACCGGTTGCCAAATGTTTCTGCACTGTTTAAGGAAGATACCCTTTTCCTTTGTGCCTTCGACATAAATCGAGTGTCTGCGGGGCAAATAAATCCCTTTTCCGGGTATGTTTTTTTTCCCCTTTTAGAAGACAAGCCTTATATTAGCGACTTCTCTTAAAAATGGATTATGTAAATGGATTCTATTCTCGATCGTCCCACGGAATTTTGTGGAATTGTCGGCATTTACGGTGATGAAAATGCATCTTTTTCCAGCTATCTCAGTCTGCATGCCCTGCAGCACCGGGGGCAGGAAAGCGCCGGCATCGCCGTCAGTGATGGTCAAACGGTGCGCAAGCATCTGGGCATGGGCCTGGTGTCGGATGTATTCAGCGAGCAGGATTTACAAAAGCTGAAGGGACACATTGCCATCGGTCATAACCGCTACTCCACCACGGGCGCTTCGGCGGAACTGAACATACAGCCCATCGTGGTACGCTATAAGGACGGTGAACTGGGAATCGGGCACAACGGCAATCTGACCAATTCCCAAACCCTGCGCCGAAAGCTGGAAGCGCGCGGCTCCATTTTTCAAACCACCTCCGACAGTGAAGTGATATTGCATCTGGTGGCCAAGTCGCTGGAGGAGTCGCTGATCGACAGCATCAAGGATGCCGTGCGCCAGATCGAGGGCGCCTTCAGCCTGGTCTTTCTGACCCGTGACAAATTGATTGTCGTGCGTGATCCGTACGGATTTCGCCCCCTGGCCCTCGGCAAAATGGGCAACAGCTATGTGGTGGCCTCGGAAACCACCGCTTTTGACCTGCTGGGTGCGGAATATATCCGTGATGTGGAAAAAGGGGAGATGATCGTTTTTGATGAGCAGGGCATGCATGTCTTTCACCCCTTTCCCAGGTGCGAGGCGGCCCATTGTGTTTTTGAGTTCGTCTACTTCTCCCGTCCCGACAGCCGTATTTTTGGCGAATATGTGGATAAAACCAGGCGCAAGCTGGGTAAAAATCTGGCTTTGGAAAACGATGTGGAGGCCGATATAGTTATCTCCGTGCCGGACAGCAGCAACACCACCGCCCTGGGGTTTTCGGCCCGCAGCAGTCTGAAATATGAGATCGGTCTGATCCGCAACCACTATATCGGCCGTACCTTTATCAAGCCGACACAAAAAACACGGGCCTCTAGCGTCAAACTGAAATTTAACACCGTCGGCGGCGTGCTAAAGGATCGCCGCGTGGTTATCGTGGATGATTCCATTGTTCGCGGCACCACCTTAAAAAAACTGGTGCAAACCATACGCGAGGCCGGAGCCCGGGAGGTGCATCTGCGCATCAGTTCGCCCCCCATCAAAAATCCCTGTTTTTACGGCATGAACTTTCCCACCCATGAGGAACTGATTGCCAATCAACGTAGCGTGGATGAAATCTGTGAATATCTTGGCGCCGACTCGCTGAAATATCTTTCCATCAAAGGCATGATCGATTCCATGCCCGCGGATCAGGGGCAGGGCTATTGCACCGCCTGTTTCAGCGGCATTTATCCGCTGAAGGTAAAAGATCTTGAAGAAAAATAAGCGATGAGCCGCTCTTCCACATTCAATATTTTCGACGGTTTTTTTGTTCTGCGCCCCATGCTTTTTTTTCCGGGATGGTCCACCATGCTGGCCGGATATTTTATCCCTGAAAAAAACAATTTTGCGCTGCCCTATCTCCGGGCCCCGTGGACGGCCTGGCGGGAGATCCTGTTGCTGCTGTTTGTTTTCGGTTGTGCCATGGGCGCCTCCTTTCTTCTCAACCAGCTAAAGGACATTGAAACCGACAAGGCTAACAATAAGCTCTTTTTCCTGGCCGATGGTCACCTGACGCCGCGCATGCTTTATGTGGAAACCGCGGTTCTGGTTTTGCTGAGCCTGCCCCTCTTTTTCCTCAATGTTTCAGCCGCCCTGGCCCTGCTCCTGTTTATAGTCATCACGGGATACATGTATAATTATCCGCCTTTTAATCTCAAGGATCATCTGTGGGGCAGTATTGTGGGAAATATGCTGATGGGGGCGCTGGCCTTTTTTATCGGCTGGCTGGCGCGTATGGATTTTGCCTGGCACATGTTCAGCGATGTGTTGCCCTATCTTATTTTCAATACGGTGCTCTATTTTTTCACCACCTTGCCGGACCGGGAAGGGGACCGCCTGGCCCGCAAGCTTACACCGGCCGTGGTTTGGGGCATGGACACGGTGGTGCGTCTTTCGCTGGCGCTTTTCCTTATGGGGCTGGCACTTTCCTGGTACCGGGATGACTTTTCCGCGCTGTGGATATACCTGCTGAGCCTGCCCTTTTTTGTGCCCCTGTTTCGGCGACGGGAGGTAAAACATACTTTGCGGGCCACCAAGTTCGGCATCCTCTTTTTTGCCATGATCATTTGTTTAAAATGGCCCTGGTACCTAATTTTAATGACGGCCGTGTTCTTTGCCACCCGGCTTTATTTTAAAAAACGTTTTAACTTCGATTATCCCAATTTTAAAGGAAACTGATGTTCGGAAAAATCAAAAAGGGACTGGATAAAACCCGGGGCGGTGTCTTTTCCAAAATAAACCGCCTGTTAACTGCCAGGCGCAAAATAGATGAAGACCTTCTCGAAGAGCTGGAAGAGCTGCTGATCACCGCCGATGTGGGCGTAGGCACCACCATGGAAATGCTGGATCGCATCCGGGCGCGGGTTAAAAAAGAGAAATATCAGACCGCCGATGAGCTAAACGGCATCATCATGGAGGCGGTCAGGGACGAGCTGACTTTTGAACCCTTTGAACCGCCGCAGGCAAAGCCGCTGGTCATTTTGATGATCGGGGTGAACGGCACCGGAAAAACCACTTCCACGGCCAAGCTGGCGCACCATTACCGCCGGCAGGGGAAGCAGGTTATGCTGGCCGCCGCCGATACCTTCCGCGCCGCCGCCATCGACCAACTGGCCACCTGGGGGGAGCGTCTGGGCGTGCGTGTTATAAAGCACCAGGCCAACTCCGATCCCGCCGCCGTGGTGTTTGACGCCTGTACCGCCGCCCTGGCCGCGGATACGGATGTTTTGATTATCGACACCGCCGGACGCCTGCACAATAAGGTTAACCTGATGAATGAGCTGGAAAAAATCAACCGGGTTATCGAACGGCAAATACCCGGCGCCCCCCATGAAGTTGTTTTGGTGCTGGATGCCGGAAACGGCCAAAACGCCGTGCAGCAGGCCCGTGAGTTTATAAAAGTGGCCCGGGTCAATGCCCTGTTCCTTTCCAAGTTGGATGGCACGGCCAAGGGCGGGGTGGTGATCGGGATAAAAAACGAACTGGGTATACCGGTGCGCTACATCGGCGTGGGGGAAAAGGTGGAAGATATGGAACTGTTCAACGCCGAAGAATTTGTGGAAGGACTGTTTAATAAAGAATGAAGAAAGTACATATAACCACCCTCGGTTGTTCCAAGAATCTGGTGGACAGCGAGGTGCTGCAGGGGCAGTTGGAGTATCATGATTTTCAGTTTGTGGATCAGGCTGAGCAGTCCGATCTGCTGATCGTCAACACCTGCGGTTTTATCGAAAAGGCCAAGGAAGAATCGATACAGGCCATATTTGAAGCCCTGGAACTCAAAAAAGCCGATCCGGCCAAAAAGGTTTTTGTAACCGGCTGCCTGTCGGAGCGCTACCGTGCCGATATCGAAAAGGATATCCCCGAGGTGGACGCCATTTTCGGCACGGAGGATTACCGCGCCATTTTACAGGCCCTGGGTAAGAAACATGCCGCCAATGACAACCTGTACCGTCTGCGCCGGGTAACGACGCCGCGCCATTTCGCCTATCTTAAGATCAGCGAAGGCTGCAATCATACCTGCGCTTTCTGTGCCATACCGGGCATCCGCGGCAAACATCGCAGCCGCACGGTGGAGGCCCTGGTGGAGGAGGCCCGCAAGCTGGCCGCGGGAGGCGCCCGTGAGCTGATACTGATCTCCCAGGATACCTCTTACTACGGCAAGGATATCTACGGAAAACAGAGTATTACCCGCCTTTTACAGGCCCTGGAACAGGTGGAGGGCATCCGCTGGATACGGGTGCTCTATTGGTATCCAACCAATTTTCCGCTTGATGTGCTCGATTTTATGAAAGACAGTGCCAGGCTGGTGCCTTATCTGGATATGCCGATACAACATGTCAGCGACCGCATGTTGAAGCTGATGCGGCGCGGAGACAGCCGCCGTTCCCTGGAAAAACTGTATGAAACCATTTTAAGCCGCGTACCCGGTATCACCCTGCGCACCACATTGATCACCGGCCATCCCGGGGAAACCGAAGAGGATTTCCGCGAACTGAAAAACTTTGTGCGGCAATTTAAATTTGACCGGCTGGGCACCTTCACCTACTCCGATGAAGAGGGGACGCCGGCGTTTACTCTGGAAAACAAGGTGCCCGCGGAACTGGCCGGACAGCGTCAGGCCGAAATTATGGAATTGCAGCGCGATATATCCCTGGAAAAAAATCAGGCCCTGTGTGATACGGAACAGCTGGTTTTGCTGGATGAATTCGATATCTCCACAAATTTTTACAGCGGGCGTACCTTCCGCGATGCACCGGAAATCGATAACGAAGTCCTGATCCCCGCCCGGCCCAGCACGGCTTATAAACCGGGTGATTTTGCCCGGGTGCGTATCGATGAGGCGGCGGAATATGAACTTTACGGTCATTTTACGGATGCATCCAAGGAACAGATTCCGTAAAATAGGGTTGGTTATATCAGCGAAGTTTTGCACCGTTTCAGGTATAGCCTTATACTTGACAGGTGCTAAAGCCCAAAAATTATACCTCTGAAAAAACACGGTAGCCTGCTTTTGTCCGTGTTGCCCGGGATGGAAGACACCCCGGATGGCAAAGTCATGTGGATTTTCCACCGCGTGGTAATCCCGATCGGACGACCGTGCTTTTCAGGAGGCACACGATTTCTATCGAGGAATATATGAAATCTCTCCTGTTAGTCCTTTTTCTCTCGCTCAGCCCGCTATTTGCGCAATATTATGAAGAGTCCGGTCTGAGTGGCATTGGGATCCCCTTTTTTGAAGTCTCGGTAAACCGGCAGTTCGGCGCAACCCTGGATAAAAGTCATGTAATGATTTTTTCGGAAATTCTGTATGATGACCTGACCTTCCTAAAAGCGGACAGCAGCGGTTATGAGGCCCAGTTTGAATGGGTGATTGCCGTTTATTCCGACAAAAAGGATGTTATTTTCTCGCGTACGATCAATAAAAAATACAATGTTAAGAAATTTGCCGAGACTAACAGCCGGGAAAAAAAGATATATATCAAAAACAGTGTCGATTTGAAACCGGGTACCTATGAATTCCTTATCCGCATCATAGACCTCAATTCCAATAAATCGGCGCAAAAACGCATTGAAGTTGAAATTCCCGATATATCCAAAAAAGAGCTGGCACTGAGCGACATCCTTTTTGTACAAAATGTGAAACTGGATTCGCTGGGCAACATCATCACCTTTGATCCGGTCACGCGCGATAACTTCACCGACCGCGAAGGTTATTTCCATTTATACTTCACCCTCTATTCCAAGGTTATCGGGCAACCGGTACAGATACAGTATCTTTTTTCCAATAACCGGCATAATGTCAGCTTTGACTCCACCGCCATCAAGGTTTTGGATAAAAACTACACGGCGTTTTTACTGCGTGTGGAAAAGAAGGTGTTTACCGAGAATCGCTATATTTTGAAACTGACGGCCAAAGTCGGAGATATTGAGGAAACCCGCGAGAAGGAGGTAACCTTTTTCTGGAAATCGGTACCGGCTTCGCTGGAAGACATAGATCAGGCCCTGAGACAGATGATGTATATCATCAGTACGGACACACTGAATAAATATCTGGATGCCGATCTGGCGACCAAGAAAAAATTCTTTAGCGAATTTTGGAAAAAACGGGATCCCAACCCCGAAACAAAGAAGAATGAGCTGATGGATGAATACTATAAACGTATCAACTATGCCAATCAGCATTTTGGCGGCTTTGGAGAAAAAGGCTGGCTCAGCGATCGCGGCCGTATTTTTATAAAGTTCGGTCCGCCCGATGACATTGAGCGCCATCCCTTTGAACTGAACAGCAACCCCTATGAAATCTGGCGCTACTATAACATTCGCAAAATATTCCTTTTTGAGGATTACACCGGTTTTGGCGATTATCGTCTGAACCCGGCCTACCTCAATGTGGAATATGAAAACTATTAGCTTGCACCGGCAGTTTCCGGCCCCGTAAGTCCGCACCGGCGGCGGGAGGAGGGAACGTGTGCGCTTTTGCCTGCGGATTGAAAAGTTCTTGTGATATTCTTGTGACCATCCCGCCTTATATTTAAGCGTTTAACAGATCAGGAGAAAAATTAATGTTGGATAAAAAAGTACTTATCATCGAAGACGATCCCGATATCGGAGATCTTTTGGAGATGCACCTAAAGGATCTGCAACTGAATCTGGATCGCTCCGAAGATGGTGAAAACGGATTGAAAAAAGCGCTGGAAAATGAATATGAACTGGTGATTCTGGATTTGATGCTGCCAAAGATGAACGGCATGGATGTTTGTAAAAAGATACGGGAAAAGAAAAAAAGCCTGCCCATCCTTATGCTTACCGCCAAGTCGGAAGAATTTGACAAGGTGCTGGGCCTGGAACTGGGCGCCGATGATTTTATTACCAAGCCCTTCAGCATCCGTGAACTGATCGCCCGCATCAAGGCCATCATCCGCCGGGTAAATGCCGTCATCGAAGAGCAAAACGCCAGTGATGTGAAAGAGCTTGATTTTGGCAGCCTGAACATCAATCTTGAAAAGCGACGCGTGCAACTGGACGGGGAAAATATTGAGCTGACGGCAAAGGAGTTTGATCTGCTGGCCCTCTTTGCCGCCAATCCCGGCAAAGCCTATACCCGGGAAAATCTGCTGAACATCGTTTGGGGCTATCAGTTTTCCGGGTATGAACATACGGTCAACTCGCACATCAACCGTTTGCGGGCCAAGATTGAAAAAGACCCTTCGGATCCGAAATATATCAAAACCGTCTGGGGGGTGGGGTATAAGTTTGCCGATTACGAGGATTTTGATGAATGAGAGAGTTCTTCCGCACCCTGTATGGTAAGATATCACTGATATTCTTTTTGTTGCTTTTTTTGCTGGGGACGGCGCAAATCATTATATCGGTGCAATCATCCATGAATTTTGTGTGTGAAACCGATCAAACCCTGAACCGCTATCTGGCCAAAAACCTGGCCACCAAATTCCAGCCGCTGTTAAAGGACTCCCTGAACCGGGCGGGTATCGATCATCTGATTCATGAACTGATGATCTTCAATCCGCGCATTGAAATTTATTTGATCGATAAACAGGGGGAATTGCTGGCCTATTTTGCCGATCCGTATAAGATTAAAAACAGTCATATCGATACCGCACCGGTAGTCCGTTTTGTATCCAATGATCCGGATGTGCGCTTTCCCATCATGGGTGACGATCCCCGTTCCGACAGGAAAAAAGTCTTTTCGGCGGCACCGATCAGCCTTCCCGATGGGCAGGAAGGCTATATTTATATCATCCTCGGCAGCGAGTTGTATGATACGGCCATCAATGGCATAGGCGGCAGTTATATCCTCAGTACAACCGCTTTTACCCTGGTGCTGGTTCTTGTTTTTGCCGGTATTCTCGGTTCCATCCTCTTTTTTAACCTGACACGCCGTCTGCGGCGCATGACCCTGGCGGTCAGTGATTTTGACAAGGGGGATTATCGCCGGCGTATCCAGGTGCAGTCCGAGGATGAACTGGGTCAGCTCTCGGCAGCATTTAACCACATGGCCGATACGGTGGAAACCAGTATCGAGGAGATGAAAAAAAATGACGCCCTGAGGCGTGAACTGATTGCCAACATATCCCATGACCTCAGAAGTCCGCTGGCCTCCATTCAGGGCTATCTGGAAACCATCCAGATGAAGGAAGACACCATAGCCCCCGAACAGCGCAAGGCTTTTCTGAGCACCATTCTAAATGGCGTCATCAATCTGAATAAACTGGTTCATGAACTTTTCGAGCTTTCCAAGCTGGACGCCCTGCAAACCAAACCCCGGCCGGAGCCATTCTCCATTGCCGAGCTGTTGCAGGACGTGGTGCTCAAGTTTCAACCCCAGGCGGAAAGCAAACGCATCAATCTGATTACTAAAATCGAGCGTAATCTTCCTTTTGTGATTGGTGATATCGGTATGATTGACCGCGTTCTGTCCAACCTGATCGACAATGCCATTCGCTACACACCGGATGAGGGGCGGATACTGGTTTTACTTTCCCGCAAAAAGGATGAGGTATGGTTGTGTATTGAAGATAGTGGCGAGGGTATCCCCCGGGAAGACCTGCCTCATATTTTTGACCGCTTCTACCGTGTTGAGAAAAGCCGTTCCAAGCATTCGGGGGGATCCGGATTAGGGTTGGCCATTGTTAAAAAAATATTGGATGCCCATGAGATTAAAATCGATGTGCAAAGTGAACATGGCCGGGGAACGCGATTCTCTTTTGCCCTGCGGGTCTATCATCCTAAAAGGCAGCAGACGCCCGCTTAGCATCGATCCTGGTAAAACAGTGCTTGAGCATCTCTTCTTCAAAATGGTCGTTATCCTTAAAAACAAAGCCCAGGCTTTTTTCCCAAAGCGGGGCCTTTTCCATACATAAATAGAAAAAGACCCTGCCGTGCCATTGGGCAAAGGCCTTGTAGAGGGTGCTGAATTTTTCAATCTTGATTTCATCGGGGTAGGTTAGTTTTCCGTGGGGATCCTTGACCAGCTCCATTTGCGTAATTTTGGTCTGCAAGCCCGAAAGCCGGATCTGTTTCAGTACGGGTTTGATAAAGGTGACCGAGCCAAAGGAGACAAACAGTACCTCTTCCGCGGTAAAACGTTGCAGGATATCGCCAACAATGGCCGTGTAGTCCTCCCGCCAGTTTTTGTAGTAGATGATGGGATGAAAATGAAAGCTGACCATTATGCCACGGTCGGCCACCTGGCGGGCGGCTTCGATACGCCGGGCCAGCGGGGCGGTAAAGTGTTCCTCATTCTCCACGATCACCGGCGGGTTCAATGACCAACTGCATACAATGTTGGCCGGGATATCGTTCTCCAGAAAATAGCCGATATTGTCGGACTTTGTTTTGAATTCCAGCATCACATTGGGGTTTTGCCGGGCAAAGGCCATTAAGGCATCCAGGTTGCCATGACGGTTACCCCACACCAGGGAATCCGATGACTGTCCCGTACCGATATGGTAGCGCTTTTTTTCATCCAGTTGCAACCGTTTCAGTTTTTCCGCCAGGTGTGCGTCAAAAACGGTTTCCTGATGATAGAAGGTTTGAATGGTGCAATAGCTGCAGCCGAAGACACAATTTTCAACGGCGTCTATGGTTTTCAGGTTACAACAAACGGTTTTGGGTGAGGCCACGGGACACATACCGAATATTTCCTTGTCGCTCTCTTTAATGACAATCTTGCCCTTGTCGCGCTTTTTGGAACGTTTCAGCGGTGCGTGGTCGTAATCCTTGGCCCGGTTTTTAAGCCGGGTATAAGCCTCGGTGATATTTTTGCGAATATGGTCTTTGCGCCCCGCATCCATGTCCGTGCCGGCATGGCTGGTAAACCATTCTTCAAAGGGCGCTTCTCCCCACATCTCCAGGTCACGGGCGATTTCGGTAAACTGCCGGAACTCCTGATAGGTTAGGCGCAACCGGGGGGCGATCCCGGTTAAAAAGGTTTGCGTGGGGCCCGGCAGGAGCGGGTAAAAAGATTTTTCCAGATAACGGTCGAGTTTTTGCTGATAGGTTTCCACGGAGAAATATCCTGAATATGTCTGTTAGTCCTCTTTCTCTTCCATGCGCGCTAACATCAGGGTGATGTCATCCATATGAATGTCTGTCCCGGTAAACCGGCGTATGGCATCGAGCAGGATACTTTTTATGGTAAAGAGATCCTTATCCTGGTTGGAACGGATTATCTGCAATATCCGCTCTTCGCCAAACTCCTCCTCTTCGGCATTCATCGCTTCACTTAAGCCATCGGTAAAGGCGACAAACAGATCACCGTTTTGAAGGGGCAGCTCGTTCTGGATATATTCCTGGTTTTTTAAAAAGCCCAGTAAAAGCCCGCCGCCGCTGAGGGTGATAACCTCGCCGTTTTGACGTATGAGATAGGGCGGATTATGCCCGGCATTGGTATAGACCAGCTTATTTTGTTCAACATTAAAAATACCGTAAAAAAGGGTTGTAAATTTTCCCTCGATGGTGGTTTCGGTCAGCAGCTCATTCAAGCGGTTTACCACATCGCAGGTTGTATCACCGGTTTTGGACTGTGTGCGAAAACTGGCCAGAATCAGCGACATCATCAGGGCCGCCGGGGCTCCCTTGCCCGAAACATCACCGATAATGCAGCCCATGGTGTGGTCATTAAACTTTATGAAGTCATACAGGTCGCCGCTGACATTCTGACTGGGGATATTTTCCGCTATGAAATGCATGCCTTTTATTTGCGGAATGCGTTTAATCAGCAGCCCCCGTTGTACCGTTCCGGCATGAAAAAGCTCGTTTTCCAGGGCTTGCTTTTGCAGGCGGATTTCCACCTGATGGGCATTGTGAATGGCCAGCGCGGCCTGGTTGGCAAACACCTTCAACAGTTCCACGTCCGGTTCCTGAAAAAAGTCCTTCTCATCGCTTTCCACGCATATAACACCCTGTACTTTATTTTCAAACAACAGCGGCAGGGAGATTTGTGACTTGGTCTCGGCGCGTGCCTTGTAGTAGTGTTCGGCCTCATCCACGTTGGGAATGACCTCTATGGTGCGGCTGCGGGCCACATGGCCGCATGAGCCCTGGCCCACCTTGAGCGACAGCAGGCTGTGCGAGGCATAGCCCTTACTGCAGGTGCTCAGAAGCTCCTGAGTCTCTTCCCGGAGTAAAAAAATAGCCGCGGCGTCATATTCGATAAGTTCACTCAGCGCTTCCAGGATATAATCGAGTATCTTCTGGATATCCAGCTCCGATAGGATCTTCTGGCTGACATCGAGAAGTTTACGGATTTCATGCTGTTTCTGCTCCAGATCGATATGCAGGGCCGAGCTCTCCAGCATCAGGCCCGACTTGTTGTTGATACGGCGGAAAAGCTCCAAAACGGAGGGGTGCTGCAAAATGCGGTGCAGTTCCGGCCGGACGACCAGAAAAGAAAAAATGTGGGAATGGCCGGAAAAAAAGTAGAGATATTCCAGACCGAGACGTTGGAAATCCTTTTCCGCTTCCGCCGGCAGTGTTAGTTCCCGGATGGACTTGACCAGGGTACCTTTGGGCAGATCGCGGAAATAGCCGGCTTCGATGTGGGCCACCGGAATCTGATCGGCCTTGAGACGCCGGGTATGAGCCAGATAAAAAATCTTGTTTTCCAACACATAAAAAGCGTAGGGGGTGTTTTCAATAATCCGGTCAAAGCTATCCATCAGGGTTTTCTTCAGCTCAAAATAGCTTTGGGTTTCGTTCAGGCGGCGGTTCAGGTTCTCCATCAGCCGCAGAACGCGAACAATACGCGCGGAGAAAAACCAATGACTTTTTTTCTCCAAAAACTGCAACAGCCGGCGGTGGGTAAGCAACACCACCACCAGGGTAAGCATCAACATCGCGTCATTATACAGATCCGGCCATTGGTGCGTGGTGGCGTAATGCAATAGAATGAAGAGCATAAAATAGAGCAGTAGTCCGGGTATTATTTTAAAAATCTGATACATTTATTTCAAATATGTTAATGAAGCAGCTAATTTAGAGCGCCTCCTTTTGAGTGTCAAAGAATAATCATCACATTACTACGATAACAGCCGTGCATTTGTTTTTATACCGGGCCTTTAATCTTCCATCAGCAGCCAAAAATAAGCGCTGAGCGCGGTTACCGATATCCCCAGCATGACGTTGGAGAGCAAATCGTAGTTTTCACTTTGTCGGTAATACTTATTTATATCATTCCGGCGCGAACTGTGCAGATAGCGTTCATAGGATCTGTCGGCCAGCCGTTTGCCGTAAAAAGCTCCCCAGTTGCTGAGAATGGCCGTGGCCAGCAGGCCGTTTTGAAAAAAGGGTTTTTTATAGAAAACCGTTGGCGCCAGCTCCGGCTTTGTTTCCGGTGGAGGAAAGAGAATCCGGCCGGGCATGCCGGCCGCCCGCAGGCGGTTCCGGTTAAACAGACCGTAGCTGAGTTTGCTACCCGCCGTCAGCTTAAGGGTATCCTGAATAAAGGGGCCCGGCCATTGATAGTCGTAGGCCGGACGGGCCTTGAGAATGTAGACGCCGGGGGCCAGTGTCACCGTATCCGATGAGGTGCAGGTCAGGCTGTCGTTTAGCAGAACTTCCCAGACTTCACCTTCGGTGTTAAAACTGAGTTGACAATGTTGTCCTCCGTAAACGGATATTGGCCATAGGGCGGCCCAAACAAGGAGATACGGAATAAATTTACTTTTTTTCATGCTGATACTCTTTTATTATGCCCGGACTGACCATCAGATACAAGCGGTCATCCGTTTGCAGAGGTTGGCTTAAAGGCCGTCCGCCCGGTTCCTCCATCTGCAGGATGGCGCCGTCCTGCAGCGAAAGGATGTAGAATTTCCGGGACATCTGGCTGCTGTAGAGCACATTGTTTGTAAGCAGCAGCGGGGCGCTGAAAGGGCCGTCCAGGTGCTGTGTCCAGCGGACTTTTTTTGTGCCGGTTTCAAAGGCCTTAAGCGTACCATCGGCATAAGGCACATAGAGGCCGGTGGCGTTTATCCGCGGGGACTGGTATATGGGGGCGTGACCGTTATAGGTGCCTTCCCGGGCTCCGCTCTCTTCGCTGATTTTATAGACCTTGCCGCTGTAGGCCGCCCAATAGAGATGGTTTTGCCACAGGGCCGGTGCGGTGTAAAAGGCATCATCCAGATCAATAGTCCAGTTGAGCATGCCATCCCCGGCACGATAGCTGGCCAGGTGACCGTCCCGTCCCGTGATAAGGATGTTCCCGCCGCTCACCAGCGGATCGGCCATAATACGCTGCCCCAGATCCACCGACCACTTCTTTTGCAAGCCGGGCAGGGCAAAGGCGGAAATCCGCCCGTCCAGGGCACAGTGAATCAGATGGCTGGCGGCAATAACCGGGGATACACGGGCAGGGGATACCTCGAGTTCCTTCACGGTCTTTGCCCGGATCAGGTCATAAACCTGCAAACCGTCATGGCCCCTTTCCGTGGAGAAAAACATCAGCGGGTAATTCAGGGCCGGTGTGCCGTAGAGGCCGTCCGTCAGCTTTACGTCACCTTCCGTCTCCAGGGTGTTAAGGTTCACCTGATAAAAGTGTCCGTTCAGGCTTACATAGAACAGGCGCTCTCCCCGGGCCGGCAGGCGCGGGATGGGGGCATGGCCGATTTCCAGTTCCCGTGTTTCTTTTATCCGGCTAAAGCCTGCGGCGGCCAGCACCCCGGATGCCGGACTCATTTGAACCGGCGGCGGGGCCACGGACAGTTGCGGCTTACGGCAGCCGATGGTCAGCACCAGTAGTGCGGTCAATAACAGCGCTTTCATTAAAAGTCCCACCCAAAAAAGAATTGTGTAAAGGTGCCCTGATCAAAATTTTTAAAATCAGTCTGTTTTCCAATATCCCAGCGCAATACCAGGAATCCGAGCGGCAGGCGCGCTCCCACGCCATAACTGCCGCGGATTTTTTCCAGCTTTCCGTTCCAGGCATTGCCGGCATCAACAAAAAGGGCGCCGCGAATGGACGAAAATCCGAGGGATATAAAAGGGGTTTTGACGCCGATACCGTCGATGAGCGGGAAACGCAGTTCCTGGCTGAACAAAAAGATTCGCTGACCATGCAGGGACCAGCGGGCCACGCCGCGTAAATCCCAACTGCCGCCAAAATAGAATTGCCGCGCTTCCTTGCCCTCGTTGAACAGGGAGTAAAGCCTGATGGCATAGGTGCTGCGCCGGCTCAGCCGTTGATAATAGCGGAAATCCAGCAGTCCGGTCATGTAGTTTACATTGTTAAAGGCAAAATCGTAGGTGTTGCCCACGGAGATATTAAAACGCATGCCTTCGATCGGCCCGGTGGACATCCAGATGGCATTGTCATGGACAAAGGAGACAAAGGAGGTGTTAAGCCAGGCAAAGCGTCTGCGGCCGAAAGACCAGGTCTTATCCGAATAGCTGAGGCTGTGGGAAAAAGAGATACGCGAGAATTGGGACAGCGGGTAGGAGATGGCAAAACTGCCCCCGGCGCGGTCTTCAAAATAAAAGGCGTCCTGTGGGTTAAAATATTGTCCGGCAAAGCGAAACAGTCCCACGGCATAGTTTACTTTTTTTTCCAGGGACACATGGTTGACGGCGAAATTAAAGCTGCGCAAAAAATCGGATGAGGTGCGCGCGTTATTATAAACCAGGATGGTGTACTGATCATTGCTCATGATATCGGAAAAGGCGAAAGCGGCGCCCCCGGTGGTTCCGAAGATGGGATCCTGCGATACCTGTGACTGGGCCACATCCAGCGTGTATTCCTTGGTATAGGGCTGGCGGGTCAGTACGGTCATGCTGTCAATGTCCGGGAAGTCCCACCCATCGGCCCGTCCGGGATGCAGCACCACATCCCGGGCCGGGAGCTCCTTCATTTTTTGCAAAACATCTTCGAAGAGCCGTATCTGAAAACGGCGGCCCTCAAAGGTGGAAAACAGTAAATCCCCGTTTGGCGTCCAGGCCGGATCAAAGATGGTGCCGATGGAGTGGGTCAGCTTTTGGATTTGGTGAGGGCCGTCCCCGAGGGGATTCCGGATAAGAAAAAGATTGTTGGTCTTTTCCCGGTCGGAGGTGAAGGCCAGAATTTTGCCGTCGCTGCTGATGGCCGGGGCGGTATCCCGCTGGCGGCCAAAGGTGAGATAGCGGATGTTCTCTCCCGTGCTGTCGCATATAAACAGATTGCTGTACCCCTCATCGCCATAGACGCCGCGATCCGAGGCGAAAATGATACGTCCGTCCGGGGTGAATAGCGGGTCAAAATCATCATAGATATCCCGGGTCAGGTTCCTAAGGGTCGAGCTTTTCAAATCGTAAAGATAGAGGTCTTTATAGCCGGATGAGGAGAGGCCGCTAAAGACAAGACGCCCGCCATCGGGAGACCAGGCCGGCGAATAGATACCCACCAGTTGTCCGTTGCCGAGACTGTCCGGATGTATTTTCCTGATGATTTTTCTCCGGGAAATATCATAGACATACAGTACATCCGTCCCGCCGCTTTTGGAGGAAAACAACAGCCGGCCCTTTTTGTCAACCGATATGCGTGAATCAAATATATGAAAGGACTCAAAATCGGAAGTGGCCTCTCCCTTAATCAGAACCCGGGTTTTGGCATCTTCCTCCTTTTGCGGATTCAGGTGTTTCAGGAAAATAGATGAATATCCGGAGTGGTTGCCCACGAAAACGACGGCATCATCATCCCCGTCACGGTAATAGACCGGTTTAAAGTTAAAACCCTCTTCCTCCACGGCCCGGGTGGTTTGGCTGTTAAAGTCATGATCGGCCATCAGCGGGTAATATTCCTTTTTCAGGGCATAGAGATACTCGCGGTCAAAGGCCTCGTAGTCCAGCCCGACGGCCTCCTTAAAAGCCTCCTCGAAGGTCTCATATTTCCATAGGGCGGTCATCATGTCCAGTATCTTATCTTCACCGTAGTGTTCTTTGATATACTCCAATACATGTTGACCGATTTTATACATGGAAAAGGTGCCGTTAACCACATAGATGTTTTTAAGCCCCAACTCATAATTATTGAGCACGGCATCTTTTATGATCATCTCACCCTGGGCATCCCAGTGTGTGGACCAAAACTCGGCCAGCCCCTCGGTAAACCACAAGGGGGGGAAAGGGCCGTCTGTCCGGCCATGATCGCGCAGGCTGCCGCGGATTTTACTGTGCATAAACACATGCACCAATTCATGGCGTATAACATGACGGAATTTTGACAGGTTGCCGTTGCTGGGGATGACCACGCGTCCTTTTATAAACTCGAAAAAACCGCCCACCCCTTCGGGTATGAACCCCGGCGTAATGTTGGTTTGCTGAAAATGCAGATGTGTGCTGTAAAAAATGAGTGGGATTCTGCGGTTTATAAAGTGGTTGAATTTCGGCTGAAGATCGATAAAGGCCTGTTCGGCGAAAGCAGCGCCTTTACGGGCAATATCTTCCATTTCCGGATAGTAGTAGATGTCGAAATGTTCTGTTTTCATCACCTGCCAGTCAAAGCGGGTGTATTGCACTTTGTTGCGGCCGAAGTAGTAGCTTTGGGCCGCCGCAAGGCCACACAGTAACAGGAGGGCGATCACGATTCGTTTCATGAAATTGGATTGTAAATTATGGTGATTGTCTTTATGGTCGATGATCTTAAGTATAAGTTCAATTTATTTCATAATAAAGATGTTCCTAAAGAATTAAAAACAACGCGCAGGACGTTGCCGTCAAGTGCATAGTTTCCTAAGGATAAGGGTTGTGACATTAAAATTAGCGCCAAACCGCTTTGATATTTAACTTATTCACCGATAGGGAGCCTGTCTCCGTATCCGAGAATCACCAAAATCCGGAAAGTTTGTGGCCCGTTCAAAAGAAGCCTGTATAAATCATCCGCAAAAGTTTACCGCTCGTAAATGCTATTATTGCAAAGCCCCTATTTGCACGGAGTGTCAGCATAACCGTTTTCATCATCTGTTTTGCCGTCCCGGGCATGCCTATCTGTGGCGGCTGGGTGATTTATGGGCGCGCTATAAACCCACCCGGGAGCTGTTATGGCTGGGGGGATTTATTCTGTTAAGTAATTTGATGATGTTCCTGTTTTTTTATCCCCCGCCTTCCCCGCCGCCGATGCAAAAGGAAAGAACGACCCGTGCCGACTCCACCTACGACAGTGACAAATGGAGAGCGAATTTCGTCCAAAGCCGGATCGCCGGCCGGTTGCAGCTTGTGATAGAAGGTCGTCCCAACCGGGCGTTGAACGTGGTGCATAACGGCCGTATCGTGCAAACGCTCATCTCCGGGAACGGGGAAATGTTGAAAACGCTGCGCCTGAGCCCCGGCAAAAACAGCGTTGCCGTATGGGCCATGAGCGCGGACGGTAAAAGCGGGTTGGTGGATTCTTTCTCCGTCTTTTTCAACAGTGCCCGCTTAAAACGGCTCAGCCGTTCCGTGCATTATTTTAAAACAACACGAAAACAGGTGGCTTTGACCTTTGACGGGGGGTCCAGCAATAAAGGCACAAAAGAGATACTGGATATTTTAAAGGCCAATGATGTGCAATGCACGCTTTTTCTTACCGGCAGGTTTATGGAGAATTTCCCTCAGTTGGTGGAACGAATGCTGACCGATGGGCATGAGATTGCCAACCATACCTATAACCATCCCCACGCCACCAACCTGGAACTGGACGGAACCCGGCAAACACGGGCCACCATGACGGAACGCCGTTTTAAAAGCCAGCTTCATCGCACGGACAGTATCTTTACCGCCCGTTTTCAACAAAAGCTGAAACCATACTGGCGCGCTCCTTTTGGTGAGATCAACCGGGAAATACTAACCTGGGCGGCGGAGGTGGGTTTCAGGCACATCGGTTGGTCGGCCCGTTGTGATTCCTGGGATTGGGTACGCGACCCCCGATCCGAATTGTACCGTAGTGCCGTGCAGATCAAGGAACACTTCCTCACCCTGGAAGCGACGAAGGGGCTGGCCGGTAAAATAATCCTGATGCACCTGGGCAGCGAGCGTAAGGACGATTTTCCCTATGAAACCCTTGAGGCCCTGATCCGGGAATTAAAGCGACGGGGCTATCAATTTATTAAGATCAGCGACTTTGCGGAGCCGCTGAGTTAAGACAGGAAACCAATAAACCACAGCCTAAAAAGGATGTTCTATGAAAGGCCTGTTTTGGCGGATTTTATTACTCGCCACCCTGACTTTTGCCAAGCCCTACGTCCTGTTAATCTCCTGGGACGGCTTCCGTTGGGACTATCCCGACAAAGGGGATTTTTCCGCACTTAAATATATGCAGGAAAACGGAGTGCGGGCGCAATCCCTGCAACCGGTATTTCCCTCTAAAACCTTCCCCAATCATTACAGCCTGGTAACCGGAATGTACCCGGCGCGGCATGGCATGATTTTTAACAGCTTCACGGACCCGCGAACCGGTATTTTTTACTCCACCAGGCGGAAAACCAAAAACGGATTGTTTCCCACGGATTGGTACCGGGGGGAGCCCATATGGATAACGGCGCGCCGGAATGGTATAAAATCGGCCAGCGTTTTTTGGGTCGGTACGGAGGTGATCGATAAACAAAGACGTCCCGATTATTTCGAGTTCTACAATCATTACATGCCCCATGAAACCCGTATCGCCAAAATATTGGAGCATTTGCAACGTCCCCGGGCCGAGCGTCCGCACTTTTTGTCGCTCTATTTCAGTGACACGGATGATTACGGCCATAAATTCGGGCCTGACAGCCGGGAGATTCCCAGGGCCATCCGTAAGCTGGATCAGAGCCTGGGAAGGATCTTTAGGGGAATAGAGGAAATAGGTCTGGCCGATAGTGTGAATATCATTCTGGTATCGGATCATGGCATGACCGAGACCAGCCCGCAACGCGTGGTACCGGTGGACAGCCTTTTAAGCGGCTTAGAGTATACCGTAAACGGTAGCGGGCAGGTGAGCAGCTTTTTAGCCGATGCCGGAACGGTTGACCGGATTGAAAAACGGCTCAGGGCTTATGGCCGCGGTTTTAACCTTTACCGCCGGGATAATATCCCGGCCTATTATCACTTCTCGGGCCACCCGGCCATAGGACCGTTGGTGCTGATCGCCGACCCCGGCTGGTATCTGCGCATAAAATTTCCTTTGTCCTCCCGGGGAGCGCATGGATATGACAACCGTTTTCTGGAGATGCATGGTATTTTTATGGCCATGGGCCCCGCTTTTAAAAAACATTACCGTACGGGCATGTTGCGCAATATCGACGTCTATCCGCTGATGTGCCATATTCTGGGTATCAGACCGAATCCGGAAATGGATGGTGAACTTATAAAAATAATGCATGTTCTAAAGCAATAAACGACGGACGGTGTGTTTATTCCATTCCTTTTGTTTGACTTTATTCCGTCCCGGCGATAAATTCCCTGTCTTGAAAAAATTGCGCCCGTAGCTCAATTGGATAGAGCGTTGGATTCCGGTTCCAAAGGTTGGGGGTTCGATTCCCTCCGGGCGTACTACCGCTCTTATGTTCTCAGGCTGGCGTCAGGTCAGCCTTTTTTGTTAATCATACTAATACACAGGTTTTTGTTATGGCAAAAAATATCACACCCCGTGCAACCGATTACTCCAAATGGTACACCGATGTTGTTATTCAGGCGAAAATGGCGGACTATTCCCCGGTAAAGGGCTCCATGGTTATCCGGCCAAACGGCTATGCCATATGGGAGCTTATTCAGAAATATCTGGATCAGATGTTTAAGGATACCGGACATGTTAATGCCTATTTCCCTTTGCTTATTCCGGAAAGCTTCATGAAAAAGGAAGCGGAACATGTGGAAGGTTTTGCCCCGGAGTGTGCCGTGGTCACCCATGGCGGCGGCCAAAAGCTGGAAGAGAACCTGTACATCCGTCCCACATCGGAGACGATCATCTGGAGCATGTACAAAAAGTGGATTATGAGTTATCGTGACCTGCCCATCCTGATCAACCAGTGGGCCAACGTGATGCGCTGGGAGATGCGCACACGGCTTTTTCTGCGTACCTCCGAGTTTCTGTGGCAGGAGGGGCATACCGCCCATGCCACCGCCGGGGAGGCCGAGGAAGAGACCCTGAAAATGCTTAATGTGTACAAAACCTTTGCCGAAGAGTACCTGGCCATTCCGGTTATTGCCGGCCGTAAAAGCGAATCCGAAAAATTTGCCGGCGCCCTGCATACCTACAGCATCGAGGCCATGATGCAGGACAAAAAAGCACTGCAGGCCGGAACCTCCCATAATCTGGGACAAAATTTTGCCCGGGCCTTTGATGTCCAGTTTCAAAACAAAGAGGGCGGCCGGCAATATGTTTATGCCACCTCCTGGGGGGTAAGCACCCGGCTGATCGGCGCCCTGATCATGACCCACAGTGATGATAACGGCCTGGTTTTGCCGCCTAAGCTGGCTCAGCGCCCGGTGGTTATCGTTCCCATCTATCGCAAGGATGAGGAAAAAGCTAAAGTGCTGGCCTATGCCGACGCCCTGTACCGGGAACTGAGCGAAAAACATAAGGTCATCTTTGACGACCGTGAACAGTACAAGCCGGGTTATAAATTCGCCGAATGGGAGTTGCAGGGCATTCCGCTGCGCATTGAGATCGGCCCCAGGGATGTTGAAAACAACAAAGTGGTGCTGGTTCGCCGTGATACCATGAAAAAAGATTTTGTTGAGCGTAACGCCGTTTCGGCCGTTGTGGATGAGACCTTGCCGCTGATGCAGAAAGAAATGCTGCAACGCGCCCGGGACTTCCGGGAGGCCAATACCCATCAGGTGGAAAATTTTGATGATCTGAAGGCAATAGTTGCCGGGGACGGCGGTTTTGTTAATGCCCATTGGTGTGGCGATGCCGCTTGTGAAACCAAAATTAAAGAGGCCACCAAGGCCACCATCCGCAATATTCCCTTTGACCGTGAAGATGAAAAAGGGGCCTGTGTCTATTGCGGAAAACCTTCCGACGGCCGGGTGATTTTTTCCAAGGCCTATTAACTTGCATCGGGTGGCTCAATAACCCATATTTGTGGTGTTAATCAATGGAGCTTTTTAACGGGATGGCCGTTTATGCTTCTTTAACATCTGTGAGACAGGATTAAACATGAATCAAGGTCGAGGATTTGGTTTGAATACAAATTTACCACCGGCGATAAAAAATATTATTTATGCCAATGTTGTTGTTTTTATTTTAACGGAATTTACCCCGTGGGGTAGTGTGCTCTACAGCCAGTTTGCGTTAAGCTATTACGGTGTGGTGGAACAATTTAAAATATGGCAGTTGGTAAGCTACATGTTTCTGCATGGCGGTTTTTGGCATATTTTCCTTAATATGTTTGTGCTGTGGATGTTTGGCACGGAGCTGGAGTATGAATGGGGCACAAACGAATTCCTGAAGTATTATTTTATCACCGGTATCGGGGGAGGGATTTTAAATATCCTGATCGCCGGAGAATCGACCGTTGGCGCCTCCGCCGCGGTTTACGGGGTGATGATCGCCTATGCCTTGATACATCCCAATCGTCTGGTCTATGTCTATTTTCTCTTTCCGGTCAAGGTTAAATATCTGATGGGCTTTCTGGCGGCCGTTACCTTTTTCTCCACCATCGGCCCCCAAAACAGCAATATTGCCCATGCCGCCCACCTGGGAGGGATGTTGATCGGGTTTATCTATCTGAAGTTCTGGAAAATTCATTATGCCGTCAAAGGCTTTTTTCAGGACTCCCTGAAGAAAGGCGGATCATCCGTTCATAAAAACATGCATTTTCACCCGGGGGGCGGACCGGGTGGATCGGAAGATGAAAAGATAGAATATTACCGCCGCAAAATCGATGAATTGCTGGACAAAATAAACCGGGTCGGCTATATGAATCTGTCTGATGAGGAGAAAAAGCTGCTCGATGAAGGCAGCCGTTATCTGCGGGAGCATGATAACGAAAATTTTAATTGATTTTTCTTCCGTTTTTTCCGGCCGGAAATAGTCCCAACGGACACAGCCCTTGCCGGTACCTTTCGTAAAACATTCCTGCCGGGTCCTTTTAAGCGGTGTTTCCCGGTAAATCAAAGCGTATATTGATAGATACGGTATTTTTTGTATATCCGCGACCCGAAGGACTCTATGGCCCGGTTCATGGTCAGATTGTCTTCCAGGATCCAGGACATTTCGCCGCCGACGATACCTTTTTCCCTGGCCGTTTCCATGGCCCGGATGTAAAAGGCCGATCCCAGTCCGGAAAACTGATACTCCTTAATCACGCCCAATATCAGTACGCGTACGGTTTTAATTTTTTTCATTCCGCTTAGCAGTTTAAATATGCCGCTTGGGAATAGTTTTCCGTTGGGAATGCCGGCCAGTATTTCATTGATGTTCGGTAAAATAATGCTGAAACCGACGGGTTTGTCACCTTTTTCCGCCATCAGCAAAAAGTCGGGATCGGCAATGTCCTTCAGGCCGTCGGCGCTGTAGTCGAACTCTTCGTCGGTAAAGGGAACAAAGCCCCAGTTGCGGCTCCAGGCGTTATTGTAAACCTCTTTCATCAGCTTAACTTCCCGCTTGATGTTTTTAACATCGATTTTGCGGATGGTTATGCCATAGCGTTTTAGGATTTTTTCGGAAACGCGACGCAGCTTTTCCGTGGAGTGGGACAGGGCGTCCTCGGTGGTTTGATACCAGGCGTAAAGGTCTTTGATCTTTTTGTTGCCGAATTCCTCCACCAGCGCGGGGTAGAAGGTGGGGTTGTGTGTCATCATCAGCATGGGCGGGGTGTCAAAACCTTCGATCAACAGACCGCACTCATCATTGGTGGAGGGATTCATCGGGCCCCACATCTCCTCCATGTCACGGGCTTTGAGCCAGTCGGCCGCGGCCCGGAACAGGGCGTTGGCCACCGCCGGATCGTTGATGCTTTCAAAGAAGCCCCAAAACCCCACCTTGTCCTGATGGAACTCATTGTGATTTTTGTTGATGATGGCGGCGATTCTGCCCACCGGCTGTCCGTCTTTATAAGCGATTAACAGCTCGATGCTGGAATGTTGGTAAAAGGGATTCTTACGCATATCCAGCACTTTCACCCTTTCCATACGCAGGGGGCTGATCCAGTTGGGGGTGTTTTTGTTTAACTGCCATTCCAGATCGATAAAAAGTTTTTTTTCTTTTTTATTTTGAACCGGTTTAACAGTGATTCCCATTTTAGTGACTCCTCGGTAAGTTCATCTTTTTGGCTTCCTTATCTATGATTTCCAGACAACGATCCAAATGCTGTATATTATGGGTGGCCATGTAGCTGGTGCGGATCATGTCATGCTCCGGCGGTACGGCCGGATAGACCACCGGATTGGTGTATATGCCGGCGTTGAACAAGGCCCACCAAAATTCAAAGGTTTTTCTCTCCTCGCGTATATAAATGGGGACAATGGGGGTCAGGTCGCTGTCCCCCGTATCCAGCCCGATGCGGTTTAACTCATAACGCATATAATTACCGTTATCCAGTAACAGTTGACGGCGTTCCGGCTCTTCTTGAATAATTTCCAGGGATTTTAAGGCGGCAGCGGTGGCGGCCGGCGTGGGCGAGGCGCTGAAGATCAGTGATCCGGCCATATGTTTCAGATAGCTGATCACGGTTTTGGAGCCGGCGATAAAACCACCCAGAGAGGCAAAGGATTTACTGAAAGTGCTCATGACCAGATCGACCTCTTTCTCGAATCCCAAAAACTCACTGCTACCGCGGCCGTTACGGCCCAGAACCCCCACGCCATGGGCCTCATCCAGATAAATCCGGGCCTGGTGTTTGGCGGCCACTTCCACCATCTGTTCCAGGTTGACGATATCGCCTTCCATGCTGAAAACGCCGTCGCTGATGATCATCTTGCCCTTATCGGGATCACAGCGGGAAAGCACACGATCCAGATCCTTCATGTCATTATGCCGGTAGCGCTTGACCTCCGGCCCGAAACCACCCTTGGTTCCGGCATATATGGAGGCATGGTCGGACTTATCGATGATCAGGATATCATTCGGTCCGGCCAGGGCCGAGATGGAACCGAAATTGGTCTGATAGCCCGTGCTGAATATAAGCGCCGCCTCACGATCCATGAATAGCGCCAGCTTCTCTTCCAGTTCAACATGAATATCCAGTGTGCCGTTTAGAAAACGCGAGCCGGAACAACTGGTACCATACTTACGCGTGGCTTCAATGGCGGCCTCGATTACCCGGGGGTCCTGGGTTAAGCCCAGATAGTTGTTGGAGCCGATCATAATTATTTCACGGCCATTCATACGCACAATAGGTCCGTCGTTTCCGGTAAGTTTAATAAAATAAGGGTAATAGCCTCCTTTTAGCGCTTTCTCCAACCGATCAATATGACATTTATCAAATATATCCATTATTGTTGAGCCCCGATTTTTGTGACATGGTGTGGACGCTTTGTCCGGTTCAGCATTATTGTGAGAAATACAGCTTAAAAGAGTTTGCCAAATAGTGCAAACTTTTTTAAGCTCTAAAAGGATTTAATTCATGAGATTATCGTTATATGAAAAAAGCATTTGTTACCGGAGCCAACGGTTTTGTCGGCAGTTTTTTGTGTGAGGAGTTGCTGCGAAAGGGCTATACGGTTTACGCGCTGGCCCGTAAAACATCTTCCCTGAGATGGATCAGCGCACTGCCCGTGAAAATGATTTTCGGGGATGTGGGCCGGCCGGAGTCTTATAAAGCCGCGCTCGGGGAGTGTACGCATGTTTTTCATGTGGCCGGTGTTACCAAGGGGCGTACCCGCCGGGATTATATGGAGGGTAACTTTGAAAACACGCGCCTGTTGGTGGATGCGGTGCTGGAAACGGGCGAGCCGCGCTTTGTTTTGGTCGGATCCCAGGCGGCCTACGGTCCGTCCGCTTCCCTGGAACCGGTTACGGAGGAGCATCCGCCGCGACCGCTTACCTGGTACGGGGAAAGTAAGCTGATGGCCCAGCAGTATGTACGGGAAAAAACCGGTGCGCTCAAGGCCGCCATAGGCTGTCCTCCGGCGGTTTACGGCCCCCGCGACACCGACGTACTGCAATTTTTTAAAACCGTCAGGATGGGAGTGATACCGCAGCTGCAAGGCAAGGATCGCTATGCCAGCTTTATACATGCCGCCGATCTGGCCCGCGGGCTTGTCCTGTTGGGAGAGCACCCCGGAGCGGTGGGCGAAACCTTTTTTCTGACCAATCCCCGGCCTTATGCCTGGAGCGAGCTTTCACACATCACACTGGATCTGCTGGGCCGGCGGGGTGTTACCCTGCCGGTTCCCATGGCGCTGATGAAGGTCATCGCCGGTGGTGCCGATATACTGAACCGCTTCAAAAAAAGACCCTCGATCATCAGCAGCCAAAAGCTGATAGAGATGCGCCAGGATTTTTGGGTATGCAGTGGCAAAAAAGCCGAAACCACCCTGGGCTTTAAAACGGAAACGGATATCTACGACGGCATTCGCGAAACCCTGGAGTGGTATGCACAGCATGGATGGCTATAATCCCTCATGGTATAAAGAGTGGTTTGGCGAGGACTACCTGACCGTTTACAAACACCGTGATAACAGCGACGCGCGCCGGTTAACCGCCCTGATTCTACGCCATTGTCCCGTCGGCAGCGGGGGAAAGGTGCTGGATCTGGCCTGTGGTAACGGTCGGCACAGTTTTTTACTGGCCCGGCATTTCTCAACCGTAATCGGCCTGGATCTCTCCGCCCACCTGCTGCGGGTGGCGCAGAACAGCAGGAAATCATCCGCCTGTCCCTGTTTTGTGCGTGGCGATATGCGCCTGCTGCCGTTTAAATCCGGGTTTGATCTCGTGGCCAGCCTTTTTACCTCCTTCGGTTATTTTGATGATGATGCGCAACACCGCCAGGTTGCCGGGGAAATAGCCCGTGTGCTGCGGCCGGGAGCTTATTTTGTGATAGATTATTTTAATGCCGCTTATGTCCGCGATCACCTCGTGGCCGAAGGGGAACGCGTGATTGAGGGCCGGATTATCCGTGAAAAACGGTGGATAGAGGGCGGGCGTGTAAACAAAAAAATCCTGATCGAAAAAGATGGCCGGATAAAATCTTTTCTGGAAAGTGTGCGTATGTTTTCCGGGCAGGAATTGGTTAACTTGTTCACGGCGGCAGGCATTGAAACTCAACATATGTTCGGCGACTACGACGGCTCCGCTTTAACCCCCTCATCGCCGCGCATGATCATATTCGGTAAAAAAAGATGACCCATCCTCTCTATATGAAACCCAACCCCTTGTATGAGCACTACCTCAGGCAGACGGAGCGGGTGGCCGCGCTGTTCGGTCAAAAGCTGAATCCCCGCTGGCCGCATCTGGCCGCGGAAATAAGTGGTAACGCCGGGCAGGGCCGGGCCCTGGATCAGCTTATCGCGCAAAACAGTGACTCCGCGGATGACAGTGTTCGCCGGCGGATAAAGGTCATGGAGGAAAAACCGGTGGTGTGCATCGTTACCGGTCAGCAGATGGGATTGTTTGTTTCGCCCCTGTACATCGTCTATAAAACGATCAGCGCCATCAAGCTGGCTGATGAGCTAAATGCCAGGCAGCCCGGTTATTGCTTTGTGCCCGTGTTTTGGCTGGAAGGGGAGGATCATGACTATGACGAGGTCAAAAGCGTGCGCGTGCTGGATAAATCCGGTGATCTGAGGACTTTTTCCCTGAATGACGACCAACCCTGGCAGGGGGTCCCCATGAACAGGCGGCATTTCCGGGAAGATATAGACGAGCTGCTCTTTAAGCTGAGGGAGTGCCTGACGCCAACGGAGTACAGCAGGGAGCTTTTTGCCTTTTTAAAAACCCTTTACCATCCGGGAGCGGACTGGTTGCGGGCCTTTCACGGGCACATGGCCGGTCTCTTTAGCGGAAAGGGGCTGTTGTTTTTTAATGCCGGCGATAAACGGGTTAAGGAGCGAAGCCGTGAATTTTTCGCCGCTATTGTCACTCAAAATGATGAGATGCTCCAAAGCTTTGCCCTGGGGGCGGAGCGGATAAAAAACAGCTCCTGCAAGGTGCAGGTTAACGTGCAGCCGGGAAGGGCCTATCTGTTTTTGACCGAAGGGGGCGGGCGGCGTTTGGCCCTGGAAAGACAAAACGGTTATTTTGTACACCGGGAGGCCGGTTTAAAATACAGCCGTGATGAATTGCTGCGTTTGCTGGAAAGGCAACCGGAGTGGTTTTCCTCCACGGTATTGACCCGGCCTTTATGGCAAAGTTATCTGCTGCCGACACTTTCCTATGTGGCCGGTCCGGCGGAAATTGCCTACTGGGCCCAGCTTAAACCGGCCTTTGAACTGTTCGGGCTGACCATGCCCCATGTTCAGCCCCGCCATTCGGTGACCCTGCTCGAACCCCGCGTGGCCAAGCTGCTTAAGCGCTTTGAGATCAACCCGGCCCGCATACCGGTGGATGTGAGGGCCTTTGTTCTCCATCATCTGAAAGAGAAAGAGATGCCGGAGTTGAAAGCCTGGTTTGAGGAACTGCACCGGATGAAGGATGAAAAGGAGCGCACATTGCTGAAGCTGGTGGAGGAGATCGATCCCACATTAAAAGGCCCGGCGCGTAAAAGTTTTTACCGGGCCATGGAAATTATGGATCAGATGCACAGCCGTCTGGTGCGCCGCCTGCGTGAAAAAGAGACCTTGCTGACCGATCAGCTAACGCATGTTCACCGGGCGATAATTCCCGCAGGAGCGCAGGAACGGGTTTTGGGCGCCATCTATTTTCAAAATAAATATGGAACCCGCTGGCTCGAACAGCTCTTTAAGGAACTACCGGATCGATTTGACCGTCACAGATATGTGGAGATATAAATGAGCCTACCCGTACCCACCGATGAAGACCCTAAACCCTTATGGGAGAAGATAAAACACTTCTCCCGTAAAAAGTATGGCTGGGCTTTTATTTTAGTATTGCTGGCCCTGGTGGGCATCATCGTTCCCGTCATACCGGGTCTGCTGTTTTTGTTGCTGGCCGTGGCCCTCTTCCGTCCCGGGCTGATGCGTAAAATCCGCCTGTGGATGGATAAAATCTGGAAGAAAGATTAAAACTGCTCCAGTTCCTTGTTCACCCGTTCCAACAGAATCTTCTTCTCTTTAACCGGTAAAAAGGCGCTTTTGAAGCCGGAGACAATAATATTCTTTATATCGTCCATATTCAGATGGGCATATTTGGCCGCCAGCCACAGTTCATTGGTTACATCGGTGTCGGAAATCAGTCTGCTGTCGGTATTGATGGTTACCCGCAGTCCGATTTCGTAATAAAAACGCAGAGGGTGATTTTCAAAGGAGCTGGCGGCCTTGGTTTGAATGTTGCTGGTCAGGCATATTTCCATGGGAATGCGGTGATCGTTGACATAATTGAGCAGATCGCCGTCTTCCTTTAACCGTGTGCCGTGCCCGATACGATGCGCGCCGCAATAATGAATGGCCTGATGGATACTTTCCGGCCCGTAGGCTTCGCCGGCATGGGCGGTGCAGTTAACGTTGTTGTTCAGCGTCAGATAGAAAGCCTCGATATGATCCTTGGCCGGATAGTTCTCCTCGGCGCCGGCCAGGTCAAAGGCCACCACGCCGCGGTTTTTATAGGCGATGGTCAGCTCGGCCAGCAATACCGATGTTTCGGGGTTGATGTTTCGCATCCCGCAGATGATCAGCCCGGTCTTTATATCAAAATCATGTTCGGCACGCTTTAGTCCGGCGATGGCGGCATCGACAATCTCCGGCAATTTCAAACCTTTTTGCAGGTGGAGTACCGGTGAAAAACGTACTTCCAGATAGCGGACATTCTCGGCGGCGGCATCCTCGGCCAGCTCATAGGAGATACGTTCGATGGCCTCGGCCTCCTGCATGACGGAGAGGGTGATGTCAAAAGGTTTCAGATATTCCACCAGGCTGGGGCAGTTGAGGCCCGGCACCAGGATCTCCTTCAGTTTTTTAGGGTCGGTACTGGGCAGTTCCACTTTTTGCTTTTGGGCCAGGTCGATGATGGTCTCGATGCGCAGGCTGCCGTCCAGGTGGCAATGCAGGTCGGTTTTGGGCATTTGTCTGATGATATTCTTATCCAGTTCCATGAATCATTCCTTATATTTTGAGTTGCACAACGGCAACAGTGCATTGATAACCGCTTGTGTAAACGCGGATTCCCGGTTATATAATCCTTCGCTGAGCACACCGAAGGCGCCCTCGTTGGAGCGCACGTCTTTTTTTCCGGAGAATCGGTCTATCACCTCAGCCAGTTCTTTTCCGTTTTCATAAAGTTCTTTTTCAAAAGAGCGGGGCAGGGGCATGGCGGCGGAACTGCCGTAACTGCCCTGCTGTCCGTTAAACACATAAACCCAGTTTTGCAACATCACCGGCCGGGGCTGCTCCGGGCTGTTCAGGATAAACACACCCCCTTCCAGTCCAACCACCCAGTCCGCCTCAAGGCGGCTCAGATAGTTGAACACCCGCTGCCGGGCGCCTTGCAGCATCTCGGCAAGGGTTAAGGGCATGGCCGCCACTCCGGAGTCCACCTGCAAGCTGTCATAGATGACCGGGGCGGGGAAGGTAGCGGGAAATATTTCCCCGACACTTGAAAAAGCGTTTTTAACCGCTTTTATTTTAACAGGATTTAATGTGGCGATTCCAACTTTTACCGGCATATCCAATTGAGTTTAAATTTTAACAATATACTAATAAAAAAGGCAGAATCTCAAGCAAAGTTGAAATCCTGCCTTAAACCGAATGACAGAATATTTCTATAAAGAGTCCGGAACGGTGGTTTCCGTTTCGGGCAGACTCTGTTCCTGCGTGTTCTCTTTCATCATGTCCAGGGTTTCATCCATATTGCCCTCATCACCACTGGCGGAAGGTTCATTTTCCTCAATGACCGCCGGCGCTTCCTCCTCAACCGGTTCGGGAGCGACCAGCCCCAGTTCGTTACGATACACGGCCAGGGCGCTGTCGCTAACAGCCAGTTCGCTGACATCCTCGGGATTCTTAAGCTTCATTTGCGCCAAAACGCTAAAGACAGAATTGGGGTAAAGGCTGGGTACCATCTGATACTGGCTGATGGCGGCATTGATATCGCCGATTTTAGCCTCCACCAGCCCGCGGCGGTAGGTAGCCTCGGCCTTGGCTTCGGTATCGTTGCTGTCCTCATACTTTGTGGCCAGCTTATAATAGTTCAGCGCGTTCTGATAGTCGATGGAGTCATTGGTTACAATTCCGGGGTTGAAGACGGCGGAACGCTCGTAAAACTTGCCGAACTGGATATATATTCTGGGAATTTCATTGGGGATGATATTTTCACGAACCAGACGCAGCAGCAGATCCATTTGATCTTCAAAACGATCCATGCGGCCATAGGTTTCGGCCATTTTCAACTGGACGTCGATATGCAGATCCGATGTCGGGTAATCCAGCAATAGCCGGTTATAAAATTCCAGAGCGCTCTTATAATCACCCTGATCGAATTTTTTATTGGCCAGGGCCATCATATCCCGGTCGGAGAACTGCGTGTAATCGCTCTCCTGCTTGGCGGAACCGCCGCAGCTCATTAACCAAAACAGCGAAATTAAAATCAGTATAGTTTTTTTCATGGATTTCTCCGTTATTCCAGATATTCGTCAATAAAGCTCAAATATAGTGTTTTACAAGATAAAGTGGTTAATAAATTTAACCGATAGATGGCAATGATTCTCGTAATGACTGAGCGTATCTTGATAAATGAAGTGAAAAAAGAGCGGGCTTCTTTTTCAACGTGTAAAGGAGGATTCCTGTTTGCTTTAATTTACGGGGAATGGTAACTTTCTTTTCTTATTTCAGGTCGATAAAAACTAAGGAGTAGAAAATGGCATATCGTATAGCAATAAATGGGTTTGGCCGTATTGGTCGCCTTGTATTCAGAGTTATGGAACAGGATCCGGAAACGGAAGTCGTGGCCATTAATGATTTAACCGATGCCAAAACCCTGGCGCATTTACTTAAATATGATTCGGTTCACGGCCGTTTCCCGGGTGAGGTCAGCTTTGACGGAGACAGCATTGTGGTCAACGGGCGCCCCATTAAAGTCAGCGCGCACCGTGATCCCGCCAACCTGCCCTGGGGCGCGTTGAATGTGGATGTGGTTGTCGAGTCCACCGGTGTATTCCGCATGCGTTCGCAAATTGAAAATCACCTTAAAGCCGGCGCCAAAAAAGTGGTGCTTACCGTTCCGGCCAAGGATGAGATCGATAATACCGTGGTAATGGGGGTTAATGACGACACGCTGAAAGCTTCCGATAAGATCGTTTCCAACGCTTCCTGCACCACCAACTGTCTGGCGCCGCTGGCCAAGGTATTGCATGAAAAATTCGGTATCCGTCGCGGATTGATGACCACGATCCACGGCTATACCAATGATCAGCGGATTCTGGACCTGCCGCACAGCGACCTGCGCCGTGCCCGGGCAGCCGCCGAGAATGTGATTCCCACCACCACCGGTGCGGCCAAGGCCGTGGGTAAGGTTATTCCCGAACTGAACGGCAAGCTGGACGGCATGGCCATGCGCGTGCCCGTCAGCGACGGCTCTCTGGTTGATCTGGTGGCCGAGCTGGATCGCGATGTTACCGCCGGGGAGGTAAACGCCGCGCTCCGGGAAGCCGCCGAAGGGAAAATGAAGGGCATCATCGAGTATTGTGAAGATCCCATTGTTTCCCGGGATATCATCGGTAACCCCCATTCCAGTATCTTTGACAGCCTGACCACATCGGTAATGGGTGGCAATATGGTCAAGGTGCTCTCCTGGTATGATAATGAATGGGGATACTCAAACCGTACCGTGGACATGCTAAAGAAATTAGCTGCATTGTAAATTACTAATCGGGCCGGTTTATCCGGCCTTTTTTCTGTGGCGATGAAAGGAAGAATATGGCAAAGCTGACCCTGGACCGTCTTGAGACCGCGGGTAAAAAAGTGCTGGTGCGTTGTGACTTCAATGTACCTTTAAACGAGAAACAGGAAATAACGGATGACCGGCGCATTCAGGCCTCCCTGCCCACCATCCGGTATATTTTGGATCAGGGGGGCAGTGCCGTTTTATGCTCTCATTTGGGCCGCCCCAAAGGTGAAGTGGTGGAGACCATGCGTCTGAAACCGGTGGCGGAACGTCTCTCCCGTCTGTTGGGGCGTGAGGTCATCATGGCGCCCGATTCCATCGGCGCTGAGGTTCGGCAACTCAAGGAGGCACTGAAGCCCGGCCAGGTGTTATTGCTGGAAAACCTGCGCTTTCACAAGGGGGAAACGAAAAACGATCCGGAAATGGCCCGGCAACTGGCCGCGGGTTGCGATCTGTATGTCAATGACGCCTTTGGCACCGCCCACCGGGCCCATGCCTCCACCGTCGGTGTTACCGCCTTTTTTGAGCGCTGCGCGGCGGGATTCCTGATCGCCCGGGAACTGAAATTCCTCGGAGAGGCCATCGAAAAGCCTCAATCGCCTTTTGTCGCCATTCTGGGGGGCGCCAAAATCTCCGGTAAGATCGATGTGATCAAAAACCTGATCGGCAAGGTCGATGTGCTGCTGATCGGCGGCGGCATGGCCTATACCTTTCTCAAGGCTCAGGGGTTTGAGATCGGGGATTCGCTGCTGGAGGAGGATAAAATTGAGCTGGCCCGGGAAATAATCCGCGAAACGGCCGGCAGTAAAACGGAGCTGTATTTGCCGGAAGACGTTGTCGCCGCCGATCGCTTTGACAATGAGGCGGATCGTATCGTTGTCGAATCCTCCCAAATTCCCGCCGGACGCATGGGGCTGGATATCGGTCCCAAAACCCGCGGGCAGTTCGGGCAGATCCTAAAAGAGGCGCGTACCATAGTTTGGAACGGACCGATGGGGGTGTTTGAGATGCCCTCCTTTGCCGTGGGAACGCGGGCCGTGGCCGAGGCCATGGCCGAAGCCACCGCCGCCGGCGCCGTTACCATCGTTGGGGGGGGAGACTCCGCCGCCGCCGTGAGCCAGTTTAACATGGAAGAGCGTTTTAGCCATATCTCCACCGGGGGCGGCGCCTCGCTGGAGTTTCTGGAAGGCAAGCAGTTACCGGGAATCGCCGCATTGACCGATATTTAACAGGAGAAGATGATGAAAAAAATGATGATCGCCGGCAACTGGAAGATGCATAATGACAATGCCCAGGCTCTGCAACTGGCCAATCAAATAAAAATAAAAACAACGGCGGTAAAGGCCACGGAGATCGTTATTTGTCCGCCATACACCGCCCTGAGCGTTGTGAACGATGTTGTGAAGGGTTCCAATGTTGTTTTGGGGGCGCAAAACATGTTTTGGGAGGCGCAGGGGGCCTATACCGGCGAGGTCAGCGCAGCCATGTTGCAAAGCTGTGGCGTGCAGTATGTGATTCTGGGGCATTCCGAGCGGCGGCAGTATTTTGGCGAAACGGACGAAACGGTTAATAAGCGACTGCGGGCCGTGCTGGAAAACGGATTGAAAGCCATTGTTTGCGTTGGCGAGACGCTGGAAGAGCGCGAAGCCGGGCGGGCCCGGGAGGTGATCGATAGCCAGGTAAGCGGCGCCTTTGCGGGGATAGAAGCCGCGGCTTTTTCATCCATCGTAGTTGCCTATGAGCCGGTATGGGCTATCGGCACGGGTAAAACCGCCAGCCCGGATCAGGCCCAGGAGATTCATGCCCATATCCGCGGGCAGATAGAAAAACAATATGGACACGATGTGGCCATGGCGTTGCGGATACTTTACGGCGGCAGCGTTAAACCGGCCAATGCCCGGGAATTGCTGAGCCGGCCGGATCTGGACGGCGCCCTGGTCGGCGGTGCCTGTCTGAAAGCGGAAACCTTTGTACCGATTATTCAAACGGCCGAGGAGCTGGCCGGCTAAAAAAATGTTTTTTGTATTTGCGCTGTTGGAATAATCTCTTTAAATTAAAATCTTTTGCAAAATACAGGAGCATAAAAATTCATGTATACCTTTTTGGTAGTTTTATTCGTCATACTTAGTTTTTTAATGGTGGTTGTCATCTTGCTGCAAAGTGGTAAAGGGCAGGGACTGGCAGGCTCCATTGGTGGCGGCATGGCCGGGCAAAGTGTTTTCGGTGGCCGCGGTGCCGGAGACTTTCTGAGTAAAACGACGGCATATCTGGCCACGGCTTATTTTCTGCTGGCCATCGTCATTGGCATTATTTATCGGGGTGAAACCGAAGAAGTCCAGCAAAGCCTTATGCAGAAGCAAATGGAACAACAGAAAGCTTTACCGACTTCGGATCTGCCGGTGGCGCCGATTGAAGAAGCGCCCGTTATGCCGGAACCTCAAAAACCTGACAATAAATAATTTTTTGCTGGGGTGGTGGAATTGGTAGACACGCTATCTTGAGGGGGTAGTGGGCGAGATGCCCGTGCGGGTTCGAGTCCCGCCCTCAGTACAAAAAATCAGGGGTTTGCATTTTTATGCAAACCCTTTTTTTATTCCCGGAAATCCTCGTTGAGGGGGATGGAGAGATGGAAGGTGCAGCCCCCCTCGCGGTTATTGTAGGCGCGGATTTTCCCCTTGTGGGCCTCGATGAAAAGCCGGGCCACATAAAGGCCCAGGCCGAAACCCTTTTTTGAGCTGCCGCCGTGTACACGGTAAAATTTATCAAAGATGATCTGGGTATCTTCCTCGCTGATACCCGGGCCGCTGTCCGTTATGCTGATAAAAAAACAGCTTGGAGCCTTCCCGCTGTAAGAACGGCCGATTTCTATGCGTATAACGCTGTTTTGCGGACTGTACTGCACGGCATTGGTCAGTAAATTGGAAAGCACGCGGAACAGGGCCATGCGGTCGGCATGGATATCAAAATTCTCATCGGAGGCGCCGCTAAAGGTGAATTTTATGTTTTTCTTGTCCGCCTGTATCCATAGTGCCTGAATGACGTCCTGCAAAAGGGTTTTAATGGGGAAGACGGTCGGATGAATCTTGAAGGATTTATTCTCAAAACGCAACACGTCGCCCAGTTCCGACATCAACTCCAAAAGGGTGTCGGTAAGGCGCAGGGTGTTGTCCAGTATTTGCAATTGGCCCTTGTTTAATTCGCCGAAAACCCCATTCTGCAACAACTCGGTATAGCTGAGGATGCTTTGCAGGGGAGAGCGCATATCATGGATCAGCATGGCCGAAAGGTCTGTTTGAGCCTTTACCTTGTGGGTGATGGAGAGGATGCCCGTAAAGAGGTGTTTTAAGGCGCGGGGGGTGGTGTAGTCTTCCATGTCCAGCAAAAAGTCGAACATGCCTTCGGGGGGACGGCCCGTATTGTAAATGCCCAGCAGCAGGGTCGTTTCTCGGGAGATGCCCAGCCCGCCGATCAGCCGTTCCATATCGCCGGCGTTCTTTTCCGTGATGTGAACCGCCAGCATCTCATATTTACCATAGGCAAATTTCTGAAGCGCCTCGTCCACGGTGGTAACCAGGCATAACTCCAGGGGAAAGGTTTTCAGGCTCTCCACATAAAGCTTGATCGCCCGGGGTTCGGGGGCCAGCAATACCAGTTTGGGTATTTCGGTGATCATTTACTTGCCGTTGAATTTTGCGGGGCGCTTTTCAATAAATGCCCGGGTGCCTTCTTTCATGTCTCCGGTGGAAAAGGCCATGCCAAACAGGGAGGATTCTATCTCCATGCCGTTATCGACGGTGGTGGCCCGGCCCTGCTGAACCGCTTCCAGACAATAGCGAACGGCCAGTGGCCCTTTGGAAAGAATTTTTTGCATCAGTTGCACGCCGGCCTCATACAGCTCTTCCCGGGGAAAGACCCGGTTGACCAGCCCTAGTTCGGCGGCCCGTTGCGCGGAGATCATATCGCCGGTGAGCAACAGTTCCAGGGCATGAGCCTCGCCGACCAGCCGGGGCAGGCGCTGCGTCCCGCCATAACCGGGGATCAGTCCCAGATTAACCTCGGGTTGTCCCAGCCGGGCATTATCCGAAGCCAGCCGCAGGTGGCAGGCCATGGCCAGTTCC
>WGCN01000061.1 GCA_015493745.1 Calditrichales bacterium | reverse complement strand
TTTCAGAACCAAACGGCGCTTTTTCGTTTACACAAAAAAGCTTACACCTCCTTTATAACCGGTTTGTCATTAATAATTATCCACGAAATGGATGCAATTCGTTGTAAAGAATGGAGAATATTTCCCGGACTTTCAATTCTGAAAAATAAAACAGGACAAACCGTTTTTCTGTTTGCTCATATACCAATATTTATTTGGTTGTTTTGGCAAATAACAAATAGTTCAGACATTGATAGTTTTAGAATTGGTTTTGACATATTTCTAATTGCTCATCTTGGATTTCATTTATTGTTTCTTAAACATAAAAACAACGAATTTAAGGACTGGATTTCGTGGACAATTATTGCCGGAGCAGGAACTAGTGGACTTCTTGACTTGATATTAAAGTGGAATTAAAGATAAAGCACAAACCGCTAACAATAAATATAGTACATTTGGCACCTGCCGGCAGGCAGGGATAGTGCTAAAAATGAAGACAACTGTAACAATTAAACATAGTAGTAGATTGAAATGTGGAGCTTTGAAACGTCAAGCACACCATACTTAAACCCTTAGCATTTATTAAAAACGAAACTCAAAAAAGTGAAACCTGAAGAAAATTATATCAAAATAAATAAACAATCCTGGAATAAAAGAACTGCTTCACATTTGCTATCGGACTTTTATGATGTTGATGGTTTTTTAAATGGGAAATCGTCACTTAATGAAATTGAATTGAAATTACTTGGTGATGTTAGAGGGAAAAGTATTTTGCATTTACAATGCCATTTTGGACAAGACACAATATCATTAGGTAGATTGGGAGCGAATGTAACAGGAGTTGATTTATCTGACAAAGCAATTGAAAGTGCTAATAAACTTTCAGAAAAAGCAAATATCGAAACCACGTTTATATGTTGTGATATTTATGATTTACCAAAGCATCTAAATAAACAATTCGATATTGTGTTTACAAGTTACGGAACAATTGGTTGGTTACCTGATATTGATAAATGGGCAAATATCGTTTCTAAATATTTGAAACCAAATGGAAAATTTGTTTTTGTGGAGTTTCATCCAGTGGTTTGGATGTTTGATGATGACTTCAAAAAAATCAAATATAAGTATTTCAATTCAGAGGCAATTATAGAAACAGAAAGTGGAACATATGCTGATAAAGAAGCCGAAATTAATCAAGAATGTATAACGTGGAATCACGGAATCGGAGAAGTTGTAAATAGCCTCATAAAAAATGGTGTAGAAGTTAATTCGCTAAATGAATATGATTATTCACCTTACGATTGTTTTAATGGAACTATTGAATTTGAGCCCAAAAAATATAGAATAAAAAAATTGGAAAATAAAATTCCAATGGTCTATTCTATTGTTGCAAAAAAGAAAAACAAATGCTAACAACGGCTATTCCCAGTAAAGGTTTTAGTGGTAAATTGAAAGTAATTACAAGTAATGAAAATTAGAAATAAACTGAAACGGAATTGCTTCGAACTTCCTTACCGGGCATAGCAAACCGTTATAAGCAATAAAATGAAAACTTTAATAGAAACCGAAAGATTATTGTTAAGGGAAATTACCCTGGATGATAAAGAGGAAATGTTTCGGCTGCATTCTAATCCTGACGTACAAAAGTATACCGGAGAACCTCCGGTTGAAACTATCGAAGAAATGGAACAGGGAATACAGACAAGAATCAACGACTATGAGAAGTATGGATACGGAAGATGGGCTACCTTTCTAAAAAACGGAAGGCAGTTTATTGGTTGGGCCGGATTAGCCTATCTGCCTGAATTTAATAAAATTGATCTTGGCTATAGATTCCTACCTAAATATTGGGGGATGGGTTTTGCCACAGAAGCGTCTCGGGCAATTTTGTCATACGGTTTTGATAAACTTGAATTAAAACGGATAATAGTAATTGCTATGATGGAAAATATAGCATCTATAAGAGTGATGGAAAAAGTTGGGATGAAATTTGACAAATTTGCGCCTTATGAACCTGGGGGTGAAGATGTTGCCTGGTATTGGTGTGATAAAAGGCTTATAACAAAAAAATAGTGCATTTGGCAGAAACCAAAACAATGAGATATAGAGAAAATAAAACAGACGGATTTCTATCCAACTTTGTCCGGTGCTGTTGGGAATTTGACAATCGTCTCAAAGATGTAAATTATACCATCTTGCCCGATGGCCATTTTGATATAATTTTTGAGATTAAAAATAATACCTTCTCAAATGTTTCCATGACGGGCGTATGGACAAAACCCGTTAATGTTCATATTGAAAAAGATACCAGGCTGATTGGAGTCCGATTTAAACTTCTTGCGGCAGAGTATATTTTCAGGCAGTCCTTACGAAATATCCTGAATACCAAGACCGGTTTACCGGTAAACTTTTTCGGGGCCCGCAATCTTCCTTTTGACGACTTTGATGCTTTTAGCGGAAACTTTTTGGAAAAAATCTCTCCCGGCTTAAAACATTTAAAGGAGGTGGATAATAGAAAGTTCAAACTGTTTGAACTGCTCTATGAAAACAAAGGAACTTTAAAAATTAATGTATTGGCCGAAAAGGTTTGTTGGAGCCGTCGTCAGATTAACAGATACTTCAATCAAAAATTCGGTTTTTCATTAAAGACCTTTTCAAATATATTGAGACTGTGTTCTTCCTACCGCCAAATCGCAAACGGCCGGCTCTTCCCGCAGCAGGATTATTTCGACCAGGCACATTTTATTAAAGAAGTAATAAAATACACCGGTGCAACCCCCAAAGAACTGTATAAAAATGAAAACGACCGATTTTTACAATTATCAAATCTTTTGACTTCATAATTATGTGCTTATTCACTATATAAAGGGGTTAACAATGAAAGTAAATAAGCTAACACCAAATTTTGAAGTAAAAGATATTAGAAAAACTGTAAACTTCTATCAATCCGTTTTAGGGTTTTCTCTTGTGATGGCTGTCCCGGAAACCCAGGACGGAATAGAACAGTATTTTGAAAATGACAAGGAGTATGTTTATGCTCTGGTATCAAAGGATACGGTAGAACTGATGTTTCAACGAAGCGATAGTTTTAAGAGGGATGTAAAAATGGCCAAAGATATTCCTTTTGGCGCTTCCGTGTCCTTCTATATGGAAATTGAAGGTCTGGACAATTTCTATGATGACATCAAAGACAAGGTTGCGGAAATAACGGAACCCCAATTGGCCTGGTACGGAATGAAAGAGTTCTATATAAAAGACCCTAACGGTTATATACTCGGTTTTGCCCAAAAGGCGGAATAAAAATTCGCCATAGGAATATTCAAAAACAGAGAGCGTTTTGTTTGTCTTTGAAAGAAGCAGGCGAGGGAAGACCGTTTTATAAAAAGCAACTGACTCAAAAATGTGGACTTTTTTACCTGCAAAGCACATTCCGGGTATATGCCCAAAGTAGGGCCGGCCCGGAATGCTTCAACACACACATCGACCGGAACAGACATATCCTTCCCACTGAAAAAGAACGGCCCCCAGCCGGGAGGGTATACCCATGATGATGAGGTCGGCATGCTGACCTCGTTGCACCTTTGATCCCATAATGGGCCCGGCTTATATCCGCAAACGATATACCGTTGCCGATTTCCCGTATTATTCATAACCGTTTGAAAATTTGTGCCTTCCCGATTAGCGGCTTATATTGGGGATAAAAGAAATTTAACCAAACATATATTCGCGCTAAACCCGCCTGCCTCGGGCACGGTACAATGGGTTTAGCGGGATGTTGTGCAACATGCAAAAACGAATAAATAACTTTGTTGAATATAATTAAAAGCAAACATTCATGAAATATGAGATCAAAATAGAAAATTCACCTGAACCAAGTGGAACGATTGACTTGCAAAGGCTTGCTGTTCTTGCTGAAAGCATGCTGAAAATTTCGGAAGGTGCTTTGCAGATTCGTCTTAGAGGGATAAGTCTGACTAAAGGCAGAAAAAAAACATCTCTCAAAGAAGCTATCAAAGTTTCTTTAAGTGATATTAAGCAGGGCAGTACAGTGCTCTGTCTTGAATCTGAAAAATTCGAAAAAACACTAGAACCTTATCAAACAGATCTGTTTCGCCAAGATGCACAACGTAATTTATCAGAACAGACTCCTGTTTCATTATTCATTAACACATTTCAAAATGCTTTTGGGAGTGAAGGAGGGTATGAGTTTTTAGATAAACCATTACTTAAAGAACTTAAACAATTTAAAAAAATATTTTTAAGTGATAATGAAGTACTTATCTTTTCAAATCAGGGTAGTGTTCCTGAACTAAAGATCAAAAAAGAAGATTTTAATAAGATTAGAGAACTGGAAGAAGAAATTCCTGACCCCGAACCGGTTATTCTGAATGGTATAGTGGAGGAACTGAAGTATAGTAAGTTAAAAGTGCGTATTCAAACGGATGAAGGCATTGTTGATGGTTTTTTATCGGGAGAGCTGTCATCTGATGATATATCCGCCTATTGGGGTAAAGAGGTTACCATTACCGGTACTTTACACTTCAAACCGAGTGGGAAATCTGTCATTGAGATTGAACGCGTATTTGAGGCAGGTGTCAGGGATAAATATTTCTCCAAAAAACCGAAATCAGAAACCGTAGAACAGCAAATACTGCGGCAAATAAAGGAAAAAGGAGGCAACCGTCTTTCAGAAGTTGTGGGTAAGTGGCCGAGCGATGAAGATTTTGAGGAACTGATTAAAATGCTGACAAAATGAATCGGATCATACTTGATACCAACATGTGTCTGGCTTACGTCAGAGGTCAAAGTGATTTTTATGAAGCTGTTGATCAGAAGCTTGGTCTTCAAAAACCCGACACATTGGTGATTATTTCTGTTGTCACCAAAGCTGAGCTTTTATCTCTGGGGATTATGAATGGATGGGGGGAAAAGAAATTAAGTACATTGGAGAAATTGCTGAACAAAATGTACATCATCGACATCAATGAGAATGATGCTGATTTAATAGAAGCCTATGCAAAAATAGATGCTTACAGCCAAGGACGCCTACAGGGAATCCCTCTTGACATGAGTGCAAGGAATATGGGTAAGAATGATCTATGGATTGCGGCAACAGCATATGTAGCCAATGCTGAACTAGTGACAACTGATAGTGACTTTGACCACCTTAATGAAAAATGGATAACTGTACACAAATTTGAATTAGAATAAGTATAAAAGCACGAAAGCACAAAAGCGCAACAAAAGCGAAACGGATTGCTCCCTACGGTCGCATTACGTTTAGCCAAACCGTTGGGTGCATGAAAAACTATAAATCATATAATAGAATTAATAACTCAATTAATCTTAATAGCTATATCAAGAATTGGAATGATAAATACTACTTGACCATTTGCTTCTTTAGAGGATAGTACCGATGGATTAGATTTAAAGACTGGAACTGTTGGAAGCCTGATATTTAAACCGGATCATATTATTTTCATCGAACCTTAAAGTGTACTTTACCCCCCTGGCATTTTCCCGGCGTATTCTTTCCCATTAAGCCTCTTTTTTTCATAAATTCCCCCTAAACCAAAAAAACACAAGAAACCTATGACCATTAAATACGGAAAATATGAAATCGACAACGGCTTGTACCTGGCGCCCATGGAGGATGTCAGCGACTACCCCTTTCGCATGATCTGCAAAAAGCTGGGCGCGGATGTGGTCTATTCGGAGTTCATCAGCTCCGAGGCGCTGATCCGCGAGGCTGAAAAGGCCTTTAAAAAAATGACCATCAAGCCCGAAGAGCACCCCATCGGTATACAGATTTACGGCAACCGCATCGAGGCCATGGTGGAAGCGGCCCAAATCGCCGCCGACAAGGGGCCGGACTTCATCGATATCAACTTCGGCTGCCCGGTAAAAAAGGTGGCCCTCAAGGGCGCCGGTTCAGGCCTGTTGCAGGATGTGCCCAAGATGATCGCCATGTGCGAGGCGGTGGCCCGGGCCGTGGAATTGCCGGTAACGGCTAAAACCCGGCTGGGCTGGGATCACAAGGCCATCGAAATCGTGGAAATTGCCCGGCAAATGGAGGCGGTGGGCATCGAGGCCCTGGCCCTACACGGGCGCACGCGGGCCCAGGGCTATAAAGGCGAGGCCGACTGGGAGTGGATTGCCCGCGTTAAGGAGGCGGTCAACATACCCGTTATCGGCAACGGCGACATCACGGAGCCGCGCCAGGCCGTGGAGGCCTTTGAAAAGTACAAGGTGGACGCGGTGATGATCGGCCGCGGCGCCATACACAACCCCTGGATTTTCCGCGACGCCAAACACTACCGGGAAACGGGAGAGATCGCCCCGCCGCCTTCCCTGGAGGAGCGTATCGATCTGCTGCTGGAGCATCTAAGGATGAGTGTGGAGTACAAGGGCGAACGGCGCGGGGTGATCGAAATGCGCAAGCACACCAGCGGCTATCTGAAGGGCCTGCCGCATATCGCCCGCTTCCGCTCCCAACTGGTGCAAACCGATCGCCTGGATGAAACCGAGGAGATGCTTTTAAGCCTGAAAGAGAATAAAATGATCCGCGACGCCGTTAAGGATATCGAACAGCGGCATCGTCACAAACAACAGCCCGGCGGGGATGAGGTGATCACCTGCTGCGCCACGGAAGAGGAATAAGCCATGTATGAGATAAGCCCGGACTATTTTTTAGAACGTTTTTTAAGCTATGTGCGGATCGATACCCAGTCCGATCCCCGTTCCACCAGTTATCCCAGCGCCGCCAGGGAACTGGACCTGTCGCGCAAGCTGGTGGAAGAACTGCGGCAGTTGGGTTTAAGCGATGTGGAACTGACCGGGGACGGCTATGTGATGGCCACCCTGCCGGGTAATGTGGAGCACCCCGTTCCGGTGATCGGTCTGATCGCCCATGTGGATACCGCCCCCGACGTCAGCGGCGCCAACGTCAAACCGCTTATCCACCGCAACTATCAGGGCGGGCCGATTGTTCTGCCCGGTGATACGGAGATCGTCATCGATCCCGACATGAATCCCGATCTGAAAACCATGACGGGTTACGACATCATCACCACCGACGGCACCACCCTGCTGGGGGCGGACAACAAGGCCGGGGTGGCCGAGATCATGGGCGCGCTGCACTATCTGACCGATCATCCGCACATCCGGCACGGTACAATCCGCGTGGCCTTTACCGTGGATGAAGAGGTGGGCCGCGGGGTGGACTATTTTGACGTGAAGCATTTCGGCGCGGAGTATGCCTACACCATCGATGGCGGCGCCGCCGGCGAGGTGGAGGATGAAACCTTTTGCGCCGATTCGGCCACGGTGACCATAGAAGGGGTCAACGTGCATCCCGGCTATGCCTACGGCAAGATGATCAACGCCCTGAAGGTGGCCGCCCGCTATCTGGACAGCCTGCCCGCCGACGCCCTTTCGCCGGAAACCACCCGGGAACGGGAGGGCTATGTGCACCCCAACACCATGCGGGGCAATGTGGAAAAAATGGTCATCGATTTTATCGTACGCGATTTTACCGTGGAAGGGCTGAAGGAAAAAGAGCGCTTTCTGGAAGAGCTGGCCGGCAAGGTGGCCGGGCAGTTTCCCGGCAGCCGTATCGGCGTCTCCTTTAGTGAATCCTACCGTAACATGAAATATGAGATCGACAAACACCCGGAAGTGGTGAGCTATGCCATGGAAGCGGTGGAACGGGCCGGACTAAAGGCGCGCAAGGGCCTTATCCGGGGCGGCACCGACGGCGCGCGACTCTCCTATATGGGGCTGCCCACGCCCAATATTTTTACCGGCGGCCATAATTTCCATTCCAAAAAGGAGTGGATTGCCGTACAGGATATGCAAAAAGCCTGCGCCACCATTGTGCATCTGGTGGAAATCTGGGCGGAAAAATCAAAACAAAAGGATTAAACATGTTTCCGAAATCGATAGAACAGATCAGCGACCAGGTGATCACCATAACCTGGGATGACGGCCAGACCCAAATCTTTTTTGCCGACAGCACGCGCAAGGCCTGCCCCTGCGCCACCTGCAAGGATGAAAAGGAGGAGTCGTCCGCCAAAAAAAATCCCTTTAAGGTGCTTAAGATGACTCCGCAAAACATCTACTACACCAAGTGGGAGATGGTTGGTCGTTACGCCATCCGCTTTGTTTTCAGCGATCGTCATGACAGCGGCATCTACACTTTTGATTACCTGCGGGAAATCGGTGAAAAGGCGGAGTAGTTTTTTTGAGCCTCCGCACAGCCCGGAGCGTCCGCCTGTTATAGTTTAAGCATTTGAGGTGAGCCATGGAATTTAACCTTTCCGCCGGGGAGGCTGCCACGCTGATACGCTGGTATGAACTTTCCCTGAACCGTTCCGAACGCTACGGCGGGCGGGAAAGCTATGTTTTTCCCCAGGAAGAGTGGCTGGTCAATAAATTGAAAAAGCCGGACGCTTCCGCATCTTTCGATGAGCTGGATCTGGAAATGATGCTGGGCTGGATGAAGGACGCCCTCTTTCCGCAACCCGCCGCCAATGCCGTTTATTTTCCCGGAGAAGAGGCGCTGGCCCAAAAACTGAAAGCGCTGGAAAGCCAAAAAGAGAGCGACGCGCCCGTACCGCCGGAAAAAGTTGAAAAAGCGCGCCATACCGCCGATGACCTGCGAAAAAAACGTCGCCCGAAAAGCTGATGGCCACAGACATTATAATGGGAGCCTTTCACCATGACCGCTAATCCGTCCTCTCGCCAGGCCGTTTTTCCTTTTTATCCCATCCCACGCTAAAAACCGCTTTTTATGGAAAAGATTTTTAAAAAAGTTCTCTGGGTCTTTCCTTTTGTCGTCGCCCTGAACCTGATATTTGCCTGGCTGGCGCTGGACACCTCCCGCTTATGGCCCCCGCCGGAGATGAACCTTTTCTGGCTGGGCGGCGCCCTGGCCTGCGCCCAGCTGCCCTGGCTTTTCCATAGCTGGCGTCTGCAATTGTGGACACGGCGCCTGCGTCATCCGCTCTCCTTTCGTGACGCCCTGCATATTACGGTTGGCTCCGATCTGGGCGCCGCCGTAAGCCCCACCGTTATGGGCGGCGCGCCCGTGCGTATCGCCCTGTTGCTGCGCCACGGATTAAAGGGAGCGCAGGCCACCTTTATGGCCATGGAGTCCACCGTGGCCGATATCTCCTTTTTCGGGCTGACCCTGGGAGCGGCCCTGCTTTACCATCTGGGAAAGGAAAGCGCCCTGAACACACTGACCGGAAAGGCCCTGGCTAACGGCCCCACACTGTTTTGGGCGGCCTTGGTCTTATTGGCGGGCATGGCCTTGATGGCCCGGGTACTGAAAAGGTGGCCGCGGACCCGGCAGGCGGGCCGGGTCGTTAAACGGTTTTTCAGGGATATCGGACATACCTTCCGTCACCTGTGGCGTCAGCAGCGCCGGCTTTTTATCTGGAGCTATCTGTTAAATGCCGCTGCCTGGCTGGCCCGTTACCTGATCGTCTTTTTTCTGATCCGGGCCCTGGGTCTGCGGGGCGGTCTGGCGGAAACGGTCTATCTGGGCTGGTGGGTTTATATGATTATGCTGTTTGTGCCCACGCCGGGGGCGGCCTTTGGCGCGGAGGCCACGCTGTTCCTCACCTTTCGCTCCCTGCTGCCCCAGGCCGCCCTGGGCGTGTTTGTCATGTTGTGGCGGGTGATCAGCTATTACGCTGTGTTACTGGGAGCGGTGATTCTCTTCCCTCTGCTGGGCCGGGAAAAAAGGACCACCCCGGTTAAGGGGCAGGAAGCGAAGTCTTCTCCGAACGACCGACCGCCGGAACAGGTATAAAGCTCATACCGGCGAGCGGGTACGAGCTCACACGGCCGGGATGGTTTGCGCTGAAGTGTGGCCGTGATCAGGCCATTCTTTCTTGAGCCGATTGAGTCCTTGGCCGCCATGCCGTAAATTACGGCCACCATTACAGCCGCGAGTGTCCATGAAAAACGAAATCCCGTTCCGCCATGCCCTGCTTCCCGTGCTTTTTCTCACCCTGCTTATCATATACGGTCTGCTGATCCGCCCCCATTGGCAGGGGCAGGCGGCCATTCCCCTGGAAATCATATTTATTACCGCTTCCGTTTTTACCGTGGCCCTGTTGTTTATACTGGGCTACAAGTGGCCTGAAATCGAGGCCTCCATCGTAAAAAAACTGGCCGGGGCCCTGCCGGCTTTTTTTATTCTTTTTGCCATCGGACTGATTATCTCCAGCTGGATGATATCGGGGGCCATTCCCATGCTGGTCTACTACGGCCTCAGGATTATCGATCCGGCTTATCTCTATATTCTGGCCTTTATCAGCACGATTGTCTTTTCCAGCCTGACGGGCACCTCCTGGGGATCGGCGGGAACCATCGGCGTGGTGCTTACGGGCATTGCCGGGGCGCTGGGGGCGCACATGGGTATCACCGCCGGAGCCATTATCGGCGGGGCCTATTTTGGCGATAAAATGTCGCCCCTTTCCGATACCACCAATCTGGCCGCCCTGGCCAGCGACGTTACCCTGTTCGATCATATCCGCTCCATGATGTACACAACGCTGCCGTCGGCCCTGCTGGCCGCCGGGGCGTTTTTCGCGCTGGGCTTTATCTATCCGCCCCGGGTTTCCGGCGCCGCCCTGGAAAGCCTGGAACCTTTTTTGATCGCCCTGCGGGCCATGTTTCACTTTAATCCCCTGCTGTTGCTGCCGCCGGCCATCGTTCTTTATGGTTCCTTTCGTAAAAAGGCCACCATCCCCGTTTTGCTTTTGTCTGTCCTTTCCGCTGCCTTGCTGGCTCTCCTTTTTCAGGATTACAGCCCGGATAGCCTGATCCAAAGCCTGTACAAGGGCTTTGAGGCGGATATGGCCGTTTGGATGACGTCGATCCCGGAGAATGTGCGCGTGCTGGTCGGTCGCGGTGGCTTGTACGCCCTCAGCGAACCCATCGTTATTGCCTTTATGGTGTTCGTTTTTATCGGAGCGCTGGATCATATCCGGGCCATGCCCGTTGTGGTGGAGCGTCTTTTTCGCTTTGCCCGCGGCCGCCGGAGCGTCATACTTACCAGTCTGGCGGCCACGGCCTTTACCAATGCCCTGACCTCCAATCAGTATGCCACCAGTTTTATTATCGGCGACGCCTTTAAGGCCAAATACGACCGCTATAAAATTCCGCGCAGGGTGCTTTCCCGCTCCCTGGAAGATTACGGCACCATGATTGAAAGTCTGGTACCCTGGACCACCACCACCGTGTTCATGGTGGCCACCCTGGGGGTTCCCTTTGCCGATTACTGGCACTGGCAGCTGATATCGCTGATCAACATCGTGATTGCCCCCCTGCTGGCCTGGTGGGGCATAGGTTGTTTTTATACCCAGTCAGCGCCGACCGGGGAGGATGGCAAAGTAAAGGAACGGGATGTGTCCGGCCCGCAAAAACGCTGAGCCGGTTATATCTTTACAGATTGGAAGAAAATTTAATTACAGGATAACACTATGAAGGATGAGCATTTAAACCCGGAAACCATGCTTGCCCATTATGCCGAGGAACGGGGAGACTATCACGGAGCGGTGGTGCCGCCGCTTTTTCAAAACTCCCTGTTCACCTTTGAAAGCTGGCAGGCCATAGACGCGGCCTTCGACAATCGCCGCGAGAGCTATATCTATAGCCGGGTGGCCAATCCTACCGTGGCCCTGGTGGAAAAAAAGATTGCCCGGCTGGCCGGCGCGGAAAAGGGCCTGCTCTTTGCTTCGGGCATGTCGGCCATCAGCGCCGCCCTGCTGCATTTTTTAAATGCCGGCGATCATGTGATTACCCTGAAAAATATATACGGCCCGGCCAACAATCTGATTGCCGTCTATCTGAAGGAGAAAATGAATATCGGCAGCACCTTTGTCTCCGGAACGGACATGGGGGAATTTGAGCGGGCGATCACGCCGAAAACGCGGTTGATCTATCTGGAAAGTCCCACATCGGCCACCTTTCGCCTGCAGGATATCGCCGCCGTAACCGCCCTGGCCCGAAAGCATGGCCTGAAAACCGTCATCGACAACACCTGGGCCACACCCCTGTTTCAAAAGCCGCTGGCCCTGGGCGCGGATCTGGAAGTTCATTCCTGTTCCAAATATCTGGGCGGCCACAGCGATCTGGTTTCCGGCCTGGTTCTGGGAGCGGCAGCGGATATCGACGCCATTGCCGTGAGGGAGAGGGAGCTGCTGGGCGGGGTCTGTTCGCCCTTTGAGGCCTGGCTGATTCTGCGCAGCCTGCGCACGCTGACCCTGCGCATGGAAAAGCACGGACAAAACGCCCTGAAAGTGGCGGCTTTTCTGGAGGCGCATCCGCGCGTGCGCCGGGTGGATTATCCCGGCTTGCCCTCCGCGCCCGATTACGCGCTGGCCGCAAGACAGATGAGCGGCTTTAGCGGCCTGCTGGCTTTTGAGCCCCGGCTGGAGAGTTTGGATAAAATCCGCGCCTTTTTTAACAGCCTGCAAATTTTTCAAATCGGTGTAAGCTGGGGCGGGCACGAAAGCCTGATCTACGCGCCGGCCATCAGCTATCTTAAGGAGCTTTCTCCGGCGCGGTTCAAGGCCATGGGTATTTCCCTTGCCCGGATGCGCATCTCGGTGGGGTTGGAGAACGCCGATGACCTGATTGCCGATCTGGATCGGGCCCTGACGCTGGCGGAGACGGGCGGATGAGCGCTGAAAAACCACGCGCCCTGATACTGGCCGCCGGACAGGGCCGGCGCATGCGCTCGTCAGTGCCCAAGGTGTTGCTCCCCCTGGCGGGACGGCCGCTGATCGCCCATATTCTGGAGGCCCTGCGCCCCCTGACGGATGAGATCGCCGTGGTGGTCAGCCCCGCCAATATAGTGGAAATAAAAGAACGCCTGGGTGAGCGCCTGCATTACATTGTGCAACGGGAGGCGCGGGGCACCGGCCATGCCGTGCGGGCGGCGGAACCGTGGCTGCGCGGCTTTGAGGGCGCCCTTTTGGTGATGGTGGGTGACGCCCCTTTTATCAGCACGGATATTCTGGCCCGGCTATGCACCAAGCGCGACCGGGGCGATCATGCCGTCGTTTTTTTATCCGTGCTTTTCCCCCATAAGCCGCCGCCCTGGGGCCGGGTGGTGCGCGCCGCGGACGGCCGTGTTTTGCGTATCGTCGAGGAAAAGGACGCCTCGGAAGAGGAGAAACGAATCCGGGAGGTCAGCTCTTCTCACTATTGTTTTGACACATCGCGCCTGTTACAGGCCCTGCCCGCCCTGCGGGCGGATAATGCCCAGGGTGAATATTACCTGCCCGATGTGATTGCCGGGTTTGTCCGGCAGGGTTACACCGCGGAGGCGCTGAGTACCGGGGATACGATGCTGCCCTTTGGCGTTAACACGCCGGAGGATATGCGCCTGGCCGAAGAGTTGTTACAAAAGAGGAGCAGAAAGTGATTCGTGTTTCCGCGCCGGGGCGCATCTGTCTTTTTGGGGAGCATCAGGACTATCTGGGGCTGCCGGTCATCACGGCCGCCATTGACCGTTATATCCACATCGAGGGCCGGCCGCAAGGGGAAAGGGTTCTGGAAGTGGCCCTGCCGGATATCGGCGGGGAGGAGCGTATTGTTTTGCCGCAAAAGGGTCGGCGTCTGCCATACCGGAGTTCACGCGATTACCTGCGTGGCGTTTGCAATGTGCTGGCCGCCGAGGGTTTTCTGCCGGAGCGCGGGGCCCGTTGCACGGTGCGCGGTACCATCCCAATTAATGCCGGCACCTCTTCCTCCTCGGCCCTGTGCGTGGCCTGGACGCGCTTTTTGCTGAACCTGGGCGGTACCCGGGCCGATGACGCCCGGGTGGCCCATCTGGCCTGGCGCGCCGAGGTGACCGAATTTGGCGAACCGGGTGGCAAGATGGATCAATATGCCTCGGCTCTGGGCGGGGTGTGTTATATTGCCTTTAAGCCTCGTATTGAAACAAAGGCCCTGCCCCGGCCGCCGGGAAAATTTATCCTGGGGGATTCCGGTGAGCCCAAGGATACCATGGGCATACTAAGCCGGGTTCGCCGGGGCGTGGAGGAGGCTGTGGCTTTTCTGCGGGAAAAAAAGCCTTCCTTTAGCCTGGAAACAACCACGCCGGATGAGGCGCGGGCTTTATGGGATGGGCTGGAGGAAGAGCGACGGCGCCTGCTGGCCGGCGCCCTAAAAAACCGCGATATACTGCGGCGGGCCCTGTCCTTATTTAACACGGCGCCCCTTGTCGGAAGGGAACTGGGACGTCTGTTAAGCCTTCATCACCGGGTGTTGGCCGGAGAGTTGCGGATCAGCACGCCGAAAATAGAACGCCTGTTGCGGGCGGCGACGGATGCGGGCGCCGCGGGCGGTAAGATAAACGGCTCCGGCGGCGGAGGCTGCATGTTTGCCTATGCCCCGGAAAACGCCGAAAGAGTGGCCCGGGCCATCGAACAGGCGGGCGGAAGGGCGCATATTCTGCAAATAGTCTGAGCTGCGGAGGCCATGTTTTTGCTTGAAGCCGTATCGGGCCGGTCGTAATTTATAAACCTTTACACACATTACGGAGCGGATGCCATGAAAAAAATCATCATCTTTTTTACCATTTTGTCTTTGACGGGCGGCATGCTTCTCGCCGATGAGGGCATGTATCCGGTGACCATGATGGATCAGGTGGATCTTAAGGAAAAGGGTTTTGAGATATCCCCGGAGGATATTTTCAGTCCCGGTAAAACCAGTCTTTTTGACGCCATCGTCAAGGTAAACGGCTGTACCGGTTCCTTTGTCTCCGGCGACGGCCTGATCATCACCAATCACCATTGCGCCTTTCGCGCCGCCAATCTGGCCAGCGACGCCGAACATGATTATATCCGCGACGGTTTTCTGGCGGAAAGCCGGGAGATGGAAATTCCCGCCCGGGGATATACGGTACGCATCACCCGATCCTATAGCGATGTTTCCGCCGAAGTGACCGCCGGACTGGAGAAGATAGAGGACGCCTATGAACGCAACAAGGTTCTGGCCGACAGGATCAAGGCCATTGTGGCCCGGGCGGAAAAGGAAAATCCCGGCATGCGGGCCGAGGTTTCGGAAATGTTTAAGGGGCGTCAATATATCCTGTTTATCTATACCTATCTGCGCGATATACGGCTGGTCTATGTGCCGCCGCGCTCCATCGGTGAATTTGGCGGCGACATTGACAATTATGAGTGGCCGCGCCACACCGGGGATTTTTCCTTTTTGCGCGCCTACGTGGCTCCGGACGGACAACCGGCGGATTACAGCCCGGAGAATGTTCCCTATCATCCCCGCAAGCATCTTCAGGTTAACCCGGGGGGCGTGAACGACAGGGACTTTGTTTTTATCCTCGGTTTTCCGGGACGGACTTTCCGCCATCTCAGTTCTTATTTTCTGGAGTATGAGCAGCGCTTTAACCTGCCCGCGCGCGTGGAATGGTATCAATGGCTTATTGCCACCATGGAAGAGGCCGGTCGCGAGGATCGCTCCGTGGCGCTCAAGCATCTTTCACGCATCAAGTCCCTGGCCAATCTGGATAAGCGCTATAGCGGTCGTTTGCTGGGTTTGCGCCGTCTGGGTCTGGTGGCCAAACGGCAGGCGGAAGAAGAAAAAATGCGCCGGATCGATCCGCGGGTCGCTTCCGTTTTGGATAAACTGCGTGATATATACCGTCAGCGCCGGGAGCAGGGATACCTTACCTTTTGGTTAAGCCGTTTACGCAGCGATGTTTATGCCTTTTCCTTTGCCGATCGTATTATCGGCGCGGAGCGCAACCGGGCCAAAAAGGACATGGAACGGGAAAGCCCCTATATGGAGCGCAACTGGCCGCGAACGCTGAGATATGCCATGATCGCCGCCGATAATTTTTACCTGCCGGTGGACCGGGCCATACTGACGGAGATCGTGAAGCGGTTAATGGCCCTGCCGGAGACAAGGGAAAATCCGGCGCTGAATGAATTTGTGGACATGGTTGAAAAGGCGGGTTCCGCCGAAAATCTGGCCCGGCAGCTCTACCGCGAGACACGGTTAACGGACAAGACCCGTTTGAAACAGTGGTTGCAAGCCTCCCCGGAGGACATTGAAAAACTGAAAGACCCTTTTATTGAACTGCGCCGTACTTTGGAGGAAGCATACGAAGAGTTGAAAGAAGAGAGCCGGAGAACCAACGGTCAACTGGCCCTGTTGCAGCCCCGCTATACCGAAGCCCGCATGAAGTTTATGAAGGGCTCGTTCATCCCGGACGCCAACGGCACCCTGCGCCTGACCTTTGGCCGCATCCGCGGCTATCATCCCCGGGATGCGGTTTACAACAGTCCGCTTACCAGCCTGACCGGCATCGTGGAAAAAAACACGGGCCGTCCTCCCTTTAACGCGCCGGACGCCCTGATGCAAAACATTAAGGAAAAAAACTACGGCCGCTTTTACAACAAGGCCGTGGACAGCGTGCCCGTCTGTATTTTATACGACCTGGACACCACCGGTGGCAATTCCGGCAGTCCGGTCATGGATAGCGGGGGCCGGTTGATCGGCGTGAATTTTGACCGCGCCTTTGAGGCCACGATTAATGATTATGCCTACAGCGAGCGTTACAGCCGCTCCATCGCCGTCGATATCCGCTATGTGTTGTGGGTGGTAAAATATATTGCCGGCGCCGATGAACTGCTGCGGGAAATGGGGGTGGGGGAGTAGTTTTTCTTCTCCCATGGACCGCTTGGGGTATCGCCCCACCCCCGGCCCCTCCCCGACCCTCGGGGAGGGGAGTGATGCATGGTAAAATGAGGTAACCCCCGGATTTATCCGGGTGGTTGGAAGGAACATGAAAGTCCCTCCTATCCGTTTTAACGGATTCGTTGCCGCCTATGGGAAGGTGTCAGCGCTTCCCGAAATGACGGATGGCCCGGTAAGTGGCATTCCGAACGCAGTGAAGGGTCCTCCCCTTGATTAGTTTATGCCTGTCCTCCCTGACGGGCTGTGCTCTGAGATTTCGGCGTAGGCTCTTGAGCCCCACCCCCGGCCCCTCCCCGAGCTTCGGGGAGGGAGTGATGTATGGGTAAAATGAGGTAACCCCCGGATTTATCCGGGTGGATGGAAGAGAGTTGAAAGTTTACCGATCCGTTTCAACGGATTAGCCCAAGCCGGACGGCCCTTCGACAAGCTCAGGGTCAGGTCGCTGAGCCTGTCGAAGCGCAAGGCTCGCCCCATATCCCCGGCCCCTCCCCGACACCCGGAGAGGGGAGGGGTTTCACGCAGGAAAGAGCTACATATAAAATTATTTTTAATGCCGCCGACCTGGCCAGCGGTGGTTATTTTTACCGCTTTACGGCAAAAGATGTGTCCGGCGGCAGAATGTTCAGTCAAAGCCGGCGTGTGATGCTTATTAAATAAACCGGACTTTACCCAGGGCCGGAGTCCGCATAATCATCCTTTATTATGAAAGCCCCGCTATATGGGGCTTTTATGGCGGAAAAGCCCGGTTCGCGGGCGGCAAAAGATAAACTTTGTACCGGACTCCTTTTTCCCCGGCACGGTTGAATGCTATGCCGGACAAGCGTATACTTTGGTTTTACAACAACCCCTTTTAACGGAGGCCCCATGGAAAGTAAAAGTGTGGATCTGCGCGATCTTATTTTAATGATAAAAGAACAAAAACAGATGGAGGCCAACCTGGCGCTGGAATTTGACTGCGCCATAGAAACCGGTGACGTTAAACCGTTGATTAAAGTTATTAATTATGCCATAAACTATATCGACCGCCTGAGCGACCAGCCGCAGCAAATATCGCTTAACGCCAGCATGAGCGGCATAACCATCGGTTTTACCACCTTTACCACGCAAACGGACTTTCCGCCGCTAAACCCGCAGGTCGGCGAAGCGTTGCAACCCTACAATGCCACGCTGGAGCAAAAAGGCGAGTCCGGGAAATATGTACAATTGTTGATACATTTTAATTGACGGTTTGCCTGCTCCCGGCCTTATGTGCCGCTGAGCCTACAGGATGAGTATACCGCTGTCATTGAGCAGCTTGCGCAGATCGGGAGGCAGGCCCAGAAATTTGTCCATCAGGCCGCGCATCTGGTCGATGGTTTCATTGGAAAGTTGCATGGTCAGTTCATCAATGGCCGGACCGCCGATAATGTAGGGCATGGAGGAGATGATCATGCGGTCGCC
>WGCN01000060.1 GCA_015493745.1 Calditrichales bacterium | reverse complement strand
CGGCGCGCAACAGCTACCTGAGCAGCGCGGTTATGGACGGGCTGTTTGGTTTTTTGGGTGACCAGACCCTGCGTTTTTACCGGGCCATTGAAAAAGACCCTTACTGGATCGGACAGATGAAAAAGTGGCGGGATCGGGCCGCGCTTAAGGTCTTCTACAAGAATGCTGCCGGCAACTGGAAACTATGCGGCCGTGTTATGCCCGAGGCCACAGAGGTTGATTTTACACGTCTGGCGCCGCTGCCCGATGGCGCCACCGCCGTTCGCCTGGTCAGTTTGGCCGATGTGTGGCATATTAACCGTATCCTCCTGGCCCGGGATGTTTCACCCGCGCGAAACGGACAGCTTTTAGAATACAAAGAAAAACAGCCTGCCCTGACGGAGGACGATCAAAACTATGACGTGCTGCTCCCGGGAGAAGAGCGTTCTTTCTCGCTGACCATACCCGCCGCCGGAAACGATGCGCGTAAACGCTTCCTGACCGCGGAGATCAAAGGATATTTGCACGAGTGGTACATCGAGCGCGAACAGCAGGCCATGCTGCCGCCCATGGGCCGCGCCAACCGGTTGGCGGCCTTTGGCCGTCTGATCGATAAAGAGACTGTCTATCTGCCCCTTCTGTACAGACAGTGGCGGAGCCATCCGCTTTATTTGGAAAGATAACGACTCTGTATAACCTTCATGTGATGTATCAGGTGTCCGGCCAGTATCCAGGCCGTAGCCCGCACGGACATGGCTGCACCGTTGGCCTTTCCGTTTAAATCCCACATTTTTTTATCAAAACCGTGAAACATGCTTACCGTCGCCTTACGCAACAGGTAAAACTCTTCCACCAGTTCGCTGATATCATGGGCATTATAGTTACCGTTGGGCACATAAGAGTTCTCGTCAAAACCGGGCAGCTCGGTTTGGTCGCCGCGACTAAAGCGAAAAGCACGGTAGGAGAAAACGCGCTCCACATCCAGCAGATGGCCGACAACTTCCCGGATACTCCATTTATCCGGCGCGTAACGGTAAAGACTTTTTTCCTCACTAATCTCGGCAAAGAAACGACCCAGCAAATCGGCCTGCTTATCAAGAATCTCCAGGATATTGCCCTTGGGCACCTGTTGAACATAATTATGATAATATTCGGAATACTCTTTTGGGTCGGGACGTTTCACTCTAACCTCTTTTCTGTTAAATTGAACGGTAACATGTGGCAGCAAACGGATTTTCGTCCATTGCCTGCCTGAGCTTACAATTATCTTAATATATTTTATGATTGTTTTACTTAGTCTGATCAGCGTCATCGCATTGTCTTTTATTTTTCTTGACCGGCTTCGCCACCGGGGTGGTTCCGGAGGCATTACCATCGGCAACATGGTCGCGTCGGCCGGTGTGGCCGCTCTTTTCCTGCTGCCCCCTGTTGCCGGCCATGCCGGATTCCGTATCGGCCTGGGGCTGATATTTTTATTGTACAGTTTTATCCTCCTGGGCATCATACCCGGGAGAAACGGCTGTCTGCAATGGCTTAACCGTAATAGTTACTGGGCCTACGCGCCGATAACAGCCCTGTTGTGGTCGGTTTCCGGCATTCCCCCGGCAGCCCGGATCATGGGTGTGACCCTCTTTATGCTGCTGCTCATCCCGACCCTTTTAACAGCCGAAAAACGGCCTTTTTCTTTTATGGAAGAAAAATATTCTCAAAATGTAGATAAAATTTTAGAACTTTTTCACCTGTTGGGCGGTATATTCCTGTTCATTACCGTTTTGGTAATCGCATCGGACCGGGTGCGTTTTTTTAAGAAGATCGTGGATTATTTTTTTTAGGAGTATTTATGAGGCGTTCATTTTCACTTTTCGTTTTAACTCTCTTGCTTGTCGGCGCTATGGCTCAGGCCAAGGACGCGCCCGACTTTACACTAAAAAGCCTTGACGGCAAGGAAGTTTCTTTTTCCGATTTTAAGGGCAAAGTGGTTCTGGTTAATTTTTGGGCCACCTGGTGCCCGCCCTGCCTGGCCGAAATGCCCGATCTGAACCGGTTGCACGTGGACTCCAAGGCTAAAGGATTACAAATCCTGGGCCTTACCATTTCATCCCGGGCCAAGGACATACCCAAAAAAGTAAAACAAAGCGGCGTCACTTATCCCATTTTACTGGAAGCCGAACCGGTGGCGGCCAAGTTTGGCGGCTTTGGAGCCATTCCCCAAACCTTTATCATCGATAAACAGGGGAAGATCGTTCATTCTATCACGGGAGCCCGGAGCTACAAAGCTTTTGAAAAACTGATCAAACCCCTGTTGTAAAAACAACGGCGCCCGGCACGGGCGCCTTTTTTTATTCCTTCCCGTCACGGCCCTTTATATGACCATCCCCATTATTTAACACAGGAATGAGCGAAGGGACTCCAACCTGTATAAACGGATTTCAACAACCTTTCCCGCCATGTTAAAGAAAAAAAATAAGCGCACGTATATACATATTCTGACGGGACTTGTAAAAAATATGGTTGGGATCATGCAGAAAAAATGTTATGGCTCGACAGAAATCCTGTTTAAAGATTGCAAAATTGGGAATGAGTTGCTATTTTTGGCGACTCGTAACTCAGATTAGAGTGTCACATTGAAAGGAACAGAATGAACAGAAGAACGGATCTACCCGAAAACCTGAAGCCGCTGGAAGAACTGGCGTATAATTTATGGTTTAGCTGGAACCCAGATGCCCGCGATCTTTTTCGTGATCTGGACGCCGATTTATGGCGGCAAACAACCCGCAACCCGGCCGCCGTATTGCTCAATGTAGACGCCGCCCGTCTGCAAAAGGCCGCCAGCGATGAAAAATATCTGGACAAGATGAAGCGCGTCTATGACCGTTTCCGGAAATATATGGCCAGCGACGACACGCTTTTTCAGTCCAACTATCCCAATTTACATGAACAACTGGTAGCCTATTTCTCCGCCGAGTATGGCATCCATGAATCCCTGCCCAACTATGCCGGCGGTCTCGGCGTTCTGGCCGGCGATCATTGTAAAACCGCCAGTGACCTGGGCCTGCCCTTTGTGGCCGTGGGATTGATGTACAAGCATGCTTACTTTGATCAGTATATAAATGAAGAGGGACAGCAGATTGAGGAATACAAGGAGCTGAACCTGAATGAACTCCCCATCAGCCTGGTGCTGGATGAAAACGGCGATCCGGTATTGGTCAGCGTGCCCATTATCGACCGTGAAGTTTTTATAAAAATCTGGCAGGTACATGTGGGACGTATCAGTCTATACTTGCTGGATACCAACGTGGAGCATAACACGGAAGAGGATAAAAACATCATCCACTCCCTCTATGGCGGATCGCGGGACACCCGCATCCAGCAGGAGATTATTCTGGGTATCGGCGGCTTACGCGCCCTGCGCAAGATGGGACTGAATCCGACCACTTTTCACATGAATGAAGGTCATTCCGCCTTCCTGGGTCTGGAGCGTTTGTATGAACTGATCAATGACGGCATGGATTTTAAGCCTGCTTTGGAGTTTGTACGCTCCACCACCCTGTTCACCACCCATACCCCCATTCCCGCCGGTAACGAAGCCTTTGAGTTTGAGATGATGGAACGCTACTTTAAGGACTTCTGGCCGCAAATAGATATGTCCGATGACTATTTCTTTGATCTGGGACGTAATGTTAACATCCACCAGCATGAGAACTTTTCATTAACCATCCTGGCGTTGAATCTTTCCTATATGTCCAATGGCGTCAGCAAGCTGCACGCCCAGGTTTCCCGCCGCATGTGGCAAAAGGTTTTCCCCGCCGTGCCCACCGAAGAGGTGCCCATCGGACATGTGACCAACGGTATTCATACCGAGTCCTGGCTGCATCGCGAGATGATTGCCCTGTTTAACAAATACATGGGTACGGACTGGCGCAGCCATATCCATGAAGAGGATTTCTGGAACAAGATTTTTGATATCCCCGACGAAGAATACTGGCAATCCATGCTGAAGATGAAAAAAGATATGACCGACCGCCTGCGCCGGCGCTATGCCCACCAGTTGGAACGTTATCAGGGGGATCACGGCTATCCGCCCGCGGAGGAAATTCTCGACGAAAACGCCCTGACCATCGGTTTTGCCCGCCGCTTCGCGCCCTATAAGCGGGCCACGCTGATCTTCAGCGACCGGGAGCGCATACGTAAAATCCTCAACCAGAGCGATAAACCCGTTCAAATATTGTTCAGCGGCAAGGCGCATCCGCAAAACGACGCCGGTAAGGAACTGATCCGCGAAATCAACGCCATCTCCAAGGAGGAAGGTCTGCGCGGCAAGGTGGTGTTTATCGAAAACTACAGCATCAACACCAGCCGTCCGCTGATTTCCGGCGTCGATGTATGGCTGAACAACCCCCGCCGTCCGTTGGAAGCCAGTGGTACATCGGGACAAAAGGTGCCCATCAACGGCGGGATCAACTTTTCCGTTCTTGACGGATGGTGGCCCGAGGGATACAACGGCAAAAACGGCTGGACCATCGGCAAGGAGGTGGAGTATGCCGACCATCTGCAACAGGATCGCGATGACGCCCAACAGATGTATGAGACGCTGGAAAACGACATCGTGCCTCTCTTTTACAAGCGGGATAAAAACGGCATTCCCCGGGAGTGGATCAAAACCTCCAAGGAATCCCTGCGTTCGGTACTGACCAGGTTCAGTACCCACACCATGCTGTGGAATTACATCACCAAATATTATGTGCCGGGCATGCACCGCAGCATTAAGTACAGTGAAAACGAAAACGCCGGTCTGTTCCGCTTTACGCGCTGGATGAACCGCATCAACCGCCACTGGCGCAAGGTGCAGATCAGTCTTAACGGCGGCGGCCTGGGCGAGGATAACCGTATCTTCGGACCGGGAGAGACCAAGGAGATCAGCGTTTATGTCACCCACGGCGCCCTCAAGGCCGAGGAGCTGCGCGTGGAGCTGATACTGGAACGACAGGATGCCATCAAAGGACACCAGCACATGGAAATATATCCCATGGGGCTGATCGGCCAGGCCAAGGACAACACTTATGAGTACCGGGCCCGGGTCAAGGCCAAGCGGGACGGTACCTACCGTTTCAACTGCCGGGTCATTCCCACCCATCCCGATATGTTCAGCAAACATGAAACCCGCCTGATACGCTGGCTGGATTAAATCGCAAAGCCCCTCACGGGGCTTTTTTTATATCCCTAAACCGTTGATTTATAAGACAAGGACGATACCGGACTATCGTCTGCCGGCTTAAACCGGGACTTATAATTTCTATCTTTTATCTTTTATTTTTTATTTTTTTCAGCTCTTCCCTCGGCGGCACCGGATCAAAACCGGAGGTGCCCCAGGGATGGCAGCGGGCGATACGTTTGGCGCCCAGCCAGCTCCCCTTAAGCGGGCCGTGTACCTGTATGGCCTCGATGGTATAATGGGAACAGGTGGGCGAATGGCGGCAGTTACTGCCCAGAAAGGGCGAGAGGGTCACCTGATATATTTTTACGATACCGATCAGTATCCACTGAAAAAGCTGACGAATGGCGCAAAGCATTGTATTAAACCCAAACGTTTTGTATAGTCCTTTAAACACATAACACGGCCAAAAGTTACAACAAAAGGAGTCCTTTTGCGCGCACTTTTTATTTTTCCCCATCCCGATGACGAATCCTACGGCCCCGGCCGTTTTATGCACAGCCTGCAGCGGCAGGGTCATGAAGTTTATTTGCTGACCCTGACCCGCGGCGAGGCCACCAAGCAGCGCTTCCGGCTGGGGGTGGACAAGGCGGAGATGGGCCGCATCCGTTATGGTGAAATGCTTAACGTGCAAAAAACGCTCAATATCCGCCAGATGGATGTGTGGGATTTTCCCGACAGCGGCCTGAAGGACATGGACCCCCGTGAGTTGGAAAAGGCCATCCGCGCCCATCTGGATAAAACCGACCCCGATGTTATTATAACCTATCCCGTGCACGGCATCAGCGGTTTTTACGATCACCTGGTGTGCCATGCCCTGGTTAAGCGGGTATTTGTGGAGTGGCGGGAAGAAGGGGACCGGCCTAAACGGCTGGCTTTTTTCGGACCGACCGAGGAACAGGCCGCGCAAAGCACCTGGTTTCCGCTTAAGGGATTAAAAGAGGACGATATCGACTGTGTGGTTACCGTGGAAGCCGGAGATATCGAGGCCAACAAGCGCGCCCTGGACTGCTACAAAAGCTACAGGGAAACCAACGACAACTCCGGCATCAAGGATATGCTGAGCCCGGAAATGTACTTTGAATTCTTCGGCGAAAGTTTCGATCCGCCGCTGAATGATATTTTCGGGAAGATGTAAGTTTCCCGGCTACTTCAAAAGCACTGTTTTACGCGCCCCGGTAAACCTTTCTCCGCTCAGGGACACAATATAAAGCCCGCTGCCCGCCGTTTCTCCCCGGGAATTGCGGCCGTCCCAGGCCAGGCGGTTTTTACCCGGGCGTCCCTGATACCCGTTTTGCTCCCAGACCAGACGGCCCGAGGAATCATAAACCTTCATATCGATTTTTTGCCGCTTTTCAAGCCAAAACCCGATATGCACCCGCCCGTTAAAGGGATTGGGAAAAACTTTCATATCAAAGGAAGCGGGAATTTGGGGACGGCCGGTTCCGAGCGCCGTGGTCGTATCGCCGCCCGCGCGGCCGTCGGCATAGACCCTTTGGCTGAAAATATCCGTTTCAATATTGTTGTAGCGGTTATCACCCCAGGCAACGACCATGCCGCCCGCGCTGTCGGCAACTACGTATCCGCGCATTTTGCTCGGAGAAATCCTGACGTCGCTGACCACCACCCCGCTGCTGTCCCAGAATATGCGCCCGTTGGTGGTGGCCTTTTGCGCCCGCAAAATATATTGGCTGGGATTATAGCGCAGTATTTCCGCGCTGAACATCAAAACATGGCCCGCATTATCCATTGCCGCGGAAAAGAAACCGGCGGATTTAAAACTGGACAGGACTTTGCTTTTAGCAAACCGGGGAATACCATCGCCGGAAAAAATCTGAAGATTAAAATAGGTGTCATCCCAGACAACCAATACCGAATCCCCGGAAAGCCGGAATACCTGTGGCCAAAAAAAGGTTTCACCTTCATCTATCACAATACCGGATTCCCCCAGCAAGGCGTTACCCATGCTGTCCACCCGTTGAATATAAGCCTTTTCATCGTGATAATGATCCCAGGCCAGCCAGGCCCCGCCCCTGCCATCCCCGGTTACGGACAGATTGGTCCAATTCCAGGCGGCATTGCCCGCGGAGACGATTTTGCCCGGCATGTCCCAGGCCCTTTTACCCTCGCGGTTGATATGCTGCATAACCAGACCGTCCACATAGCCCCCGGCCCAGAAAACAAAAGCCCCGCCCCGGTCATCGGGCAGCAGCCTGGGCGAGCCCGGATCATCGGAAACCCTCACCCCGTCGCTTGCCCACAGTTTTTTACCGTTACGGCTGAGTTTTTGAATAAATATGGCGCTGGAATCGGGAAAAAACCGGTCATCCCGCCAGACGATGATAAAGGCGGAATCGGCGGCCATGACCACATCCTCCACACCCTGGAACTGGGTGTATTTGATCACTTCCACGCCATCCACGGGCCAAAGCAGCCGGCCCTGCCGGTCCACCCGTTGGGCATAAACCTCCCTCGGGCTGCGTTCATCATGCCAGGCGGTTACAAAGCCCCCCTCGCCGTCCGCTGTTATGCGCGGTGCAAACTGATCGCCCTGATAATCACAAACGGCGAGGCCCTGACGGCCCCACAACATGCGGCCGCTGCTGTCCACATGCTGGGCAAATATATCCCAGTCATCGCGATTGTCGCCCCAAACAATAAAGGCGCCGCCCGCGCCGTCGCCGATAATGCCGTTGGCCGCGATAAGCTGCCGGCCAACCGTGTCGCACACCGCCGCGCCGTTCAATTGCCACTGGCCGTAAAGCGGCAGGGACAGCATCAGAAGACCCAAAAGAAAAAAAGTCTTTTTCAAAACATCACCTTTTCTATTAATTTTTAAACTCATTAATAATAACCATAAAGCTATTTTATATAAAACATTTTTTTAGTCCATTTTTCCCGCCCGATCTTCAGTTCATACAGATAAACGCCCGTGCCGACCATATTGCCCAGGGCATCCCGGCCCCTCCAAAAAGCCCGGTGCAAACCGGCATCCAGAACACCGTCAATTAAGGCACAATTTGATAAGTCATTTTTCAGGACAGGTTGTTTTTTATAAAAAAAGGCTAATTGAGTGCGTTCTGGCACGGGGATGGAGGATTTAGAATATATCATAAGTTTATCCTGTTTGTTCAACCAATTCCCCACACTTGGTTGAATTTTTTCGTCATTAAATGAAAAATACCCCCCCCTCGTTAAAGTCAAGAAAAAAATTAATTTTTTATCGCTTTTTTGAACCGCCATACCACATCCGTCCTAAATAAATTTAAAATGACGAACGTGATAAAGAAATAAACAGTTGCAACTCATGTCTTAAAGAATCCTCATCACACTCAAGAAATCCGTTAAAACGGATGTTGAACAGTTGTCGCGACTATGACAAGAAAAAGAACACCCGGTAACGGTCTCAACCGTTTAGTAACCACCTTCTTCACTCAATTCCGGAGGATTGTTTTTAAAATGGAAAATAGCCCTATTGTAAACCCGGTTTTATGGCAATTCAAATAGTGATAAAAATTATTTAGGACAGCTATGCCGCCATGCATTTAATTACCCATACCGAACTCCCGCCACAATCTTTGTACACCGGACATCACACATAGGGAAGCCAATGCCCTTAAATCGGAGAAAATTTAAAAAGTGACCTTTTTTTCCTATATTTGTGACACTGTAGTCTACTACAGGGTACATATATTACACACCATAACAAAGGAAACGTCATGAATGACCCAACGGTAAGAACAAACAGCTTTACCATCGGCAAGCTGGCCCGGGCCAGCGGGCTGAGCATTGAAACCATCCGCTATTACGAACGCATCGAGCTGCTGCCCTATGCCCGCCGCAATGCCTCCGGCTACCGCTATTATGACGAGGACGACCTGCACCGCCTTCATTTTATCAGCCTGGCCAAGCGGCACGGTTTTTCGCTGAACGAGATCCGTGAATTGCTGGAACTGCGGGTGGACCCGCAGCGTACCTGCGAGGATGTCCGGCGCCATGCCCGGCAAAAGGTGGAGGAGATCAACGTCAAAATCGGCGAACTGGAGCGGATGCGGCGCGCCCTGCAACAACTGATGGACAGCTGCGCGGCCAAAGACGGCGGCGGGGAATGTCCCATCCTGGAAGCCTTCGAACGCGGATAACACGGATCGGCCGGACCCGGCCCGGCCACCTTTTCCCCTCATTTGTGATACTTTTTTTACATCCGGCAGACACTGTACCTGCCTACAGGCTTATTATATTTCCTTCATGAAAAACGAATCCGAGGAAAGAGAAATATGAAGACAACCGGAAAAACCCAAAACCATGAGCGCCGCACCATCGCCGGCGTTATCATTGCCGCCCTGGCCGCATCGGTCTGTTGCGTGGGCCCCCTGCTGTTGTTGGGACTGGGCATCGGCGGCGCCTGGGTGGGCAACCTGACCGCCCTGGAACCGTTCCGTCCCTATTTAATGACGGTGACGCTGGCGGTATTGGCCTATGCCTTTTACAAGATTTACAAACCCAAACCCGAAGTGTGTGAACCGGGCAGCTACTGCGCCAACCCCAAATCGGACAGGATCAATAAAATCACCCTGTGGGTCAGCACGGTTTTTGTGATCGGCCTGCTGGCCACGCCCTACATCGCCGGGGAGATGGTGGCCGCGGAAAACGCCGAAACGGACAGGCTGAGCGAACAACTGGCCAACCTGAAGCAGATCACCCTGGATGTGCCCGGCATGAGCTGTCCCTCCTGTCCCTTTACGGTGCAAAAGAGTCTGAAAAAGCTGGACGGCGTCGTTTCGGCCAGGGCCACGCTGGAAGACAAGAAGGCCGTGGTTATCTATAATCCTTCCCTGGTAAGCCCGGAAGAGATGATGGAGGCCACCGCCAACGCCGGCTACCCTTCTACCCTCGCCGAGGGACACTAAGGTGAAAGATACTTTTATGAAAAAACTACTTCTGATATTGCTTTTAAGTGTTCCCCTGGCCGCCCATGAACCCCTGTTCGGCCTGGGTCCGCACACGCTCTATGAAGCGGGATATGCCGTGGAATCGGAACTGGAGTCTCAGAACGGGACGCTTATGAACCAATTTGAACTTCTCTACGGTATCAGCCCGGACTGGGCGGTGACCCTGGCCCTGCCCTATACCTTTGAAACATCGGATATCGGGCGGGCGGTTCTGCGCAGTAAATACCGTTTTTACCGCCAGGATTTAAAGGGCGCCAGCCGCCAGGCGGCCCTGCATGCCGGGGCTGTTTTCCCGCAAGAGGGGGGTTTTAACGTCACCGATTATTTTGCCGGACTGTCCGTGGGGTACGAATCGCGACGGCATTACTTTTTTGCCTCCCTGCGATACCGATATAACCCGGCCACCTCCGCGCTGGAACGGGGCAATGTTTTAAAATATGACGTCGCCTATGGTATACGCCCCTGGCTGCTGCAATATCTGCAACCCGATCCCGTTTTTCTGGTGGAGCTGAACGGCGATTCCATGGGACAAAACAGCCTGTCCGGCGCCCGGGACGTCAACAGCGGCGGTACCGTGATCAGCATCTCGCCGGGCCTGCTTTTCAGTTACCGCAACATCATGCTGAAGGCGGGAGTTAAAATTCCCGTTTACAACGGTTTAAAAGGAAATCAATCTCTGCCGGGGAAACTGTATGTTTTGGGTCTTGAGTTTCACTTTCCCCCCCTCTATTAACCAAGGAGCGTATCATGACACTTACAAAAACAGGCCGGGCCTTACTTATAACCCTTATTCTGCTTGCAGCGGGAGCCCCGCTGACCGCTCAGGACAAGGACAAGCAAGCGGATAAAAAGATCGAAGCACGGGTAGACGGTCTCTCCTGTCCCTTTTGCGCCTATGGCCTGGAGCAAAAGCTGAAAGCACTGACAGCCATAGAGCGGCTGGATATCGATATCAATGAAGGGCATATACAGATATTCCTCAAAAAAGGGCGTACCGTCAATCCGGACGAGATCCGTGAGAAGGTGGCGGAAGCCGGATTTACCCTGCGCACGTTGATAATAGACGGTAAGGAAATAAAGATGGACACAAAGGAAAAGAACTGAGCATGAAGCAAAAAATAATCCATTTTTTCGCCCTGTTTACTTCAACGGGGACACTGCTGTGCTGTGCCTTGCCCGCCACCCTGGCGGCCATTGCCGGTGGAACAGCCGTTACCTCGCTCATCAGCGCCCTGCCCTGGCTTATACCCCTTTCCCGGCATAAGGAGTGGATTTTTTTAACGGCCGGTATTTTACTGGCCCTCAGCGCCGTTTTCACCCTGCGGCCGCAAGGCAGGCTGGCCTGTGCCATCAACGGGGGCGAAGGCTGTGAAGTGGCCGGTTCTTTTTCCCGGGCCATGTTCTATATCTCTTTAGCCATTTACGGCATCGGTCTGTTTTTTGCTTACTTATTAACGCCCATCCTGCGCTGGATGGACAGCATGTAAAATGGCGACGGGCCGCGGAGCCCGCTTGCCTAAACCTTTAACAGGGAATGAACAATGAACATTAAAACCATAAAGCTGGATATCAGCGGCATGACCTGCGACGGCTGCGCCGCCGGAGTGGCCAAAAAACTGGAAAACGAAGGCATTGTAGATAAAACCGTAAGCTATCCCGATGCTTCCGCGGTCGTATCGTTTGACGCCGAAAAGCTCAGCAGCGGGCAAATCAGCGAACTGATAAACAGCACGGGACATTACAAGGTGACCGGCAGCGCGGAGATCGCCTCCCCGGGCAGCACGCAAAAACATCTGATCATCATCGGCGGGGGGTCGGCCGCCTTTGCCGCCACCATCGAGGCACGGGAACACGGGGCGCGGGTAACCATGATCAACGACGGCCTGCCCATCGGCGGCACCTGCGTTAACGTGG
>WGCN01000059.1 GCA_015493745.1 Calditrichales bacterium | reverse complement strand
GGCGCATGGCCCGGAACAGGGCGATGGCCGCGGCCAGCACCAAAAAGGCCAGCCAGCGGTGGATAAAGTGTACGGTGACGCTGTTGGCCACAAAATGGCTCCAAAATCCGTCAAAGCCGCTGAACATGTTGGGCGGTATCCAATAGCCGAACATCAGCGGCCAGCTGTTGGAAACATGACCCGCCTTTAACCCGGCCATAAAAGCACCCCAGCTAATCTGAATGATAAGCAGCGCCGTAAACATCAGCCAGTTTTTTCCATAGGAGGTTTTGAAAAGAGCGGGAGTTATCCGGCCGCCGCCGCATTGCAGGGAGAGCATGCGCCACATAATCATGATAAAAATGATCAGCGCCAGCCAGAAATGGGCCGCCAGACGGTAGGGGCTCACATGGGGATTGTCCACCAGACCGCTTTGCACCATATACCAACCCATCAGACCCTGCGCGGCGTATAAAAGTCCCGCCGCCAACAGGATTTTATTCTCGCGCCAGGGCAGCCATCTTAAAAAGATAAACAGGAACAGCGGCACCACGAAAATCAATCCGCTCAGGCGGCCCAGGATACGATGGTTGTATTCCCGCAGATAGATCAGCTTGTATTCATGCAGACTCATGCCCACGTTGATCTTAATATATTCGGGGGTTTGCTTGTAGTTTTCAAAGGCTTCCTGCCAGTCTTCTTCCGTTAAGGGGGGAATAACGCCATGCACCACATGCCAGTCGTACATGGACAGCCCCGATTGGGTCAGACGGACATAGCCGCCGAGGATGACCTGAAAAAAGATGGTCAGCAGCACCAGCGCCAGCCACAGGGCGATAATTTTTCGGCTTTGCATTTTAGCTCCGGTTATTAAAGAGTACCACAAAAACGGGTTCGGGAAGGTTCCAAACCCCTGAGATGCGTTGAGAGCCCGAAAGTTAACAATAATGGCGGTATATGGACAATAAATTTAATTGCGAGGCGAGGCACTCGTCTACCGTTCCGCCTCTCTCCGGAACATTTTAGCAGACAGCTTTTATTCGGCAGCTTAACGCCGGAAAATATCCGTTTGCGGATGAAAGGCGGCAAAGGCAAACCAGTAGGCGATGTAGCTTTCCAGCGGTTCCAGCGCCCGGCCTTTGTCCGGCCCTTCCGCCACGCGGCCAAAAATATCGTAGCGGTTGCCCAGGCTGTCCGTCATCACCAGATAAGGCCGGGAAGAATCGCTGAAGGCGCTGAACCGGCCGATGGCCCGGCTGCCCAGTCTGCGCTCGTATGCCGCCAGGATGTTCTTCTTCTGATTGCCGATGATGACCAGCTCTTTTCCTCCCAGTTGATCATGGGCAATTTGCGTATCGGGATTAAAGGTGGAAAACGGGTAGGCGCGGGCCGCATCACCCACCACCACGCCCAAAACGCGCTCCTTGCGCGGCAGGCGATTGTCATCCGGCTTCACATCAAAAAGCAGAAAATCGTTGTTGGTACGGTAATCGCCGTAGGGGTAGATCGCGTACTGGCTGCTGCCGTAAATTCCGGTATTGTCGGAAAGGATACGGGCGTCGGGATACATGGTTCTGGCTGTGCGAAAGGTGGTTTCCAGCAGGGGAACGTTTTCGGGCGTCGTGCCGATCAGCGCGCCGGAAACACACTGGTTGCGCATCTGCGACCAATAGCTGTCCGTGGCCCGGTCATACAGGATCAGATTGTTATTGTAGAGCAGACCCGACACGCCGAAGGTGGTCACCGTTTTGCTGCCGTTGATGGTCAGTTCGCGGTTCAGCCCGATGCTGGAACCGGTAAGCGGACAAAAGGAGACGGTAATGTTTTGGCCGCCTAGGGCATCGTTGACGATCTCGTGCCAGTTAAGGATGCGGTGCGGATAGACGCGCACCTCATTGCCGACGCGGGCCAGGGTTACCAGATCATCATTCTGCATGTAATCCGCGTTATCCATGTTGATAAAGGCGGGGTTCTCAAGGGCGGGGATGCCGTCCTTGCCCGGGCCGCCGTCGCGTACTTCCCCTCTGGGGATAAGCCACTCACCGTCTTGACCCTGTCCGGTATTTTGCACCATGTCGCAGCCGTAAAGGCCAAAAGCGATGATCAAAAATAAAATGCGCATGTTGTCCTCCTTATTGAAAATACCAGGATACTACCGTGGTCAGGCGGTAGCTGGTGGTAAGTTGAACTTCATTGACGTTCCGCCACAAAGGCAGGGTAAACAACAACTGTCCGCTAAAGGGCGCCCAGCGGTTCACGGTCAGGCCGCCGGTCAGATAGAACCATCGCCCCCCGGTATTGCTCACCGCCTGCCCGGCAAAGCGGTCGCGGCCGGAATAGCGAAAACGGCCCTGCAGACTCAGGATCGTTTCCTCATAACGGTAATGCATGGCCGCCGACAGGGTGTAGACCCCGCCAAAACGGTAGCTGCTGAACCGGCTGTCACCGGCCACGCCAAAGCGGTTATTCCCGCCATTCAGGCGCAGCGAGGAACGCAGGGTGAGCGTTAACGGCCACGCGGGCAGGAGTCCCTGGGAAAACAGCATCCAGCCGGCAAAATCCCAGGAACCGGTACCGGGCTGCATATCCGCCGGCAGCAGGATGCCGCTGTTTTTTAAATCCGCCGTGCCCAGGGGAACTTTGATGCCCGCGCCCAGGGTCAGTTGCCGCTGGCCGATGATGTCGGGTATAAGTACGTTGTATTTCAGCATCAACAGGGCGTCGCCAAGACCGGCGGTGACGAGCTCATCCAGCGAACCGTTGATATTGGCCGTGTTGAGCCGCCGCTGATGACGGATATAGCTTAACAGAACATCCACGCCCCAGCGGTCGCTGAAGCCATAGGAAATGTTTAACAGAACGGCTTGCGTTTGTCGTTGCCGCAGGGCGGTGATGGCGCGGTTTCCGTTGTAGACGTCCAAAATGCGGTTAAAATCATAGTTCAGCGCCAGGCGCAGATTCCCCGCCGACGAGGCCTGGCCGTCTATGGCCGAAAGGATCGGCGTGCCGGCGGAGCAACAGGTCTGGGCCCGCGGCAGGCTGATCATTATTGTTGCCAGTAGTAAAAAGGTTTTCATCATAACTCCCCGTTGCCGCTAAGATAACATCAAAAATATTGCGAAAGATTAACAATTGACGCCTTTATTCTAATGGTTCCTTCACAAAAGGCAGGCTGTTGCCCGGCCTTTTTTTACCTCCCGTGATCGGTTTTGGACTTCTCTTGCGCTTTTAGGGGTAGAGAAGATATTAACCAAAGGAGGAAACAGATGTTTAGCCTACGTATTCTTTTGGCCGGCCTGATGGCCGCGATTATGGTCTCCTGCCAGCAGGACAGTCCCCTCGAGGCGGATAAAACCGCCGAAAACATAGACGCCTATGTGGAAAACCTGCAATACAGCGGAGATCAGCTGCTCAATGTACAGCCCACGGGGGAGTCGTCACAGGAGCGCAGCGTGCAGTCTTCCGATACCACCACGGAGTCGGGCAACACACAGTCGGTAACCTGTGTCCGCACCACCTATGACCTGAAACAGAACTTTGACGACATTGCCATACTGCGTCCGCTGGCGGGCATCATCTGGCCCGGGGCGTTGGTCAAGGGCAACGGCAGCCTGATGGACGGCCTGCCCGAGCCCATTTCCCTGCCGCGCGGCCCGATGACCTTTACCGTCGATCTGCCCGGAATCGGCGAGGCCGGGGTTAAAAGCATTGCCTCGCCCTCAAACTCCAACGTGCAGGCGGCCATCGACAGCGCCCTGGAGTGGTGGAACGCCAACGCCTATCAGGAGGGTTACGTCAACCCTTCCAGTTCCTCCTACCGGCTGGCCACTTCCTACTCCTCGCAGCAGATGGCCCTGGATGTGGGTCTGAATGTCTCCTGGGCCACCAGCGACGTGGCCGCTCAGTTCAGCTACACCAGCAATGAGCAGAAAAAGGTGATGATGGCCGCCTACAAACAGGCTTTTTATTCCATCGATATGGACACGCCGGAAAGCCCTTCCTCCGTATTTGATCCTTCCGTATCGCTGGATCAGGTTAAAGCGGTTATGGACGGCGACGCGCCTCCGGCCTATATCAGCTCCGTGGTTTACGGGCGCATCATTATGTTCCGCATGGAAACAACCCTTTCCGTTACCTCTTCGGAACTGGAAAGTTCTTTCCGCTATGCCGCCGGTTATTCGGTGGATTTAACCCTGGAAGCGCGTTATAAAAAGATTCTGCAAAATTCCACCATAGAGGTGGTGACCCTGGGGGGCAACGCGGCCGTGGCCTCGGAAGCGGTCAGCGCGCGCAACGCCGGCGATCTGGAAAAGATCATCAAGGGCGACAATGCCGTTTATTCCCGCTCCAATCCGGGGGTGCCCATCGCCTACACGGTACGCTACCTTAAGGATCATGCCCTGGCCCGTCTCGGCTATACCACGGAATATACCGCCACCGTTTGCCAAACCACCAAAACCGCCGATATTTTTGACGTGACCATCAAAAGTTTTAAGGCGATCAAGGATTGCGACAGCATAGGCGAGGGTGATTTTGAAATTTGGGTTACCATTTCCGCCGGTAATAAAAAGTTTCATAAATCCTCCATTTCCGCCAAAAGCGGTCAGAGTATCACCCTTAACTGGGATCATTCTTTTACAGCCAATCTGAAGGAGGGTAATTATTTTCAGGTGAGCTTTACCTGCAAGGAGTGGGATAAAGATGTTCTCGGCAATCGTTTTGGCGATAGCAGGATGAATAAAAAATCGGGCTCCATCCGACATGAATTCCGCAACAGCGTCTGGACAAACCTGGGCAGCGGCACCAAAACCATCACGCTGAATCCGGGTAATAATGCCTGCAGCACATCGCTGACCTATACGGTTAAAAAACGGTAGGCATTAAAAAGCAGACTCAAGGCCGTTCCTCCGGGACGGCTTTTTTTATTCCGCAACGGATCCGCCGGCGTGATCTTATCTTTTCCTTGTCCGCGGCGGAAACCGCATGCCGGATATCACAAATCCTTAAATGTTGCGTATTGTCACAGAAAATGGTAATAACATCCTCCTATTTTTTCACAAATGTAAAGGAATGGCCGGCCTCATACTGATATGGCGCGAAATAAACAGAAACATCCTTCTCTTCCGAAAGGCTAAAAGTATTCCGAAGACATTATGGTTTTACACGTTTAAGGAGGACTCCATGCGTACTTTTTTTAATCTTAAGGCTACATCTGTTTTTGTCCTGTTTGGCTGTCTGTTCTTTGCTTGGTCAGCGCCCATGTCGCCATCTAATACAGAGGGATCATCCGGTCGGATAATACCGGCTTCAATGGATGGACAAAAGGAACTTTGGGACGGGCATCCGGCGCTATATAAAATATTGGAGAAGCAGAAGGAAAAAACAGAGTTCGGGGCGCCTTCCCTTACGGCCATCCCGGGAAGTAAAAGGAATAGCCTAAAAAAAGTGGGGGCTGTCTCGGGGCAGGTTGACAGCATTTCTTATCTCTCCTCCGGTGTTATGTATCGGGATATCTTTAAATATAGCGCGGACAACGTACTGAAATCCCGTCTGGTTGAGTATTGGTACGTTGCGGCGAATGCCTGGGTGGGGGAGTCTTATACCACTTATGTGTATGATGAAAATGGACAACTCCAGGAAGAAACACGGCAGTTGTGGGACACCGATTTGGGAGAATGGAAAAATTATTTACGATATACACACGATTATGATCAAAACGGGCAACTAACCTATTCGCTTGAGGAAGCGTGGAATGAAGAGTCCGGAAAATGGGAAAATAAGACGCGGCAATCCATTAATTATGATAAAAACGGGTTGGTGTTAAGTATTTATAAACAAGGCTGGCAGACTGACCGCTGGATTCGAAATGAGGCGAGAACCTATACATACAACACTAATGGGGACATCCTGACCTATCTTTATGAAGTGTGGGATACCTATGGCTACGAGAAGTCCAAGACCAAAACCACCTATGAATACAGCCAATATAATAACCTTCAGACAGTTGTTACGGAGAGATATAATATAAAAACGTTTACATGGAGTAACGATTCATATACCTATTACTCCACAAAATCAAATGGAAATATTTTTGATATAACGCATTACCTGTGGAATACTTCCAAAAAGGATTGGCAGGTAAGTTATTATTGGGTCTATGACTATTACGGTAATGACGACGTGCAATCGGCAACGAAACAGGTTTGGGATGAACAGAAGCAGGGCTTGATAAATAACTCCTTTTATAGCTATACCTATGATAAAAACGGTAATATATCGGAGCAACTTTACCAGAGATGGGATACGGAGATTGACAAATGGATCAATTATAGCAACTATCGCTATGAATATAATGACATGAATCTGCGAACATACTATTTGAGCCAGGATTGGGACAGAAACGCCGGTATCTGGATCAATAGATACCGGCAGACCGTCAGCTATGACGACGCCGGTTACTTAACGCTGAAACTGGAGGAGCTTTGGGATACCGATAACGGGGTCTGGGAAAACTTTCAACGCCTTACCAGAAAGTATAATGCCAATGGTGAAGCCACCTATTATAAATCTGAGACGTGGGACGGGGGTAGCTGGTCGCCCTTACCTGTATTTCTTTTTTGGGAAATCGCGGGTGTGTCCCTGTCATATTATACCGAGGAGATGACTT
>WGCN01000058.1 GCA_015493745.1 Calditrichales bacterium | reverse complement strand
TTAACCCGACCGCTTTTAGGAGCGATTTTACCAATGGTGTTTTCCGCATCCTTACCCATCAAGATCATGCCGCCCCGCGGCCCGCGCAGGGTTTTATGGGTGGTGGTGGAGACCACATCACAATAGGGTATGGGGCTGGGATGCACTCCGGCGGCCACCAGTCCCGCCGGATGGGCGATATCGCAAAAAAGAAAAGCGCCGACGGCGTCCGCTATTTCACGAAATTTGTCAAACTCATAATGGCGGGAATAGGCCGAGGCGCCGACGACGATCATCTTCGGTTTATGCTCACGGGCCAGTTGGGCCACCGTATCCATATTGATACGTCCGCTTTCTTTATCCACGCCATAGGAAACAAAGTTAAACAACCGACCGGAAAAGTTAACCGGAGAACCGTGCGTCAGGTGTCCCCCATGGGACAGGTCCATGCCCAGAATGGTATCTCCCGGATTAAGGAAGGTAAAGTAGACCGCCATATTGGCCTGGGAGCCGGAATGGGGCTGCACATTGGCGTACTCGCAGGCAAACAGCTCCCTGGCACGGTCTCGGGCCAGGTTTTCCGCCTTGTCCACAAATTCGCAGCCGCCGTAGTACCGCTTGCCGGGGTAACCCTCGGCATATTTATTGGTCATCACCGAACCGGCTGCTTCCAGAACCGCCGTGGAAACAAAGTTTTCCGAGGCGATCAGCTCAATGGTATTGTTTTGTCTTGCTTTTTCCGCTTCAATAAAAGAAAACAACTCCGGATCCTGCTGCGCTAACATCTTCATCTCCTTTACAATCCGGTTAAAGTGGTAATCAGTTTCAGTCTGTTTTCATGCCGTCCCCCTTCAAAGGAGGTGTTTAGCCAAACATCCACCATTTCCAGGGCCAGTTTTTCTTCCAGCACGCGGCCGCCAAGGCACAACACATTGGCGTTGTTATGCAGTCTGCTCATGCGCGCCGTTTCCAGGCTGTGTACCAGGGCGGCGCGGATACCTTTTACCTTGTTGGCCGTTATACTCATCCCTATGCCCGTGCCGCAAATCAGGATGCCGTAATCCACCTCGCCGTCGGCCACGGCCTTACTGACCTTAAGGGCATAATCGGGATAGTTGACCGACTCTTCCTTAAAGGTGCCGTAATCCACAAAGTCCAGCTTTTTCTCTTCCAGATGCTTAATTATGGCGGACTTCAATACATAGCCGGCATGATCCGATCCGATTCCAATTTTCATGAAAGTACCCGTTATTTAATGAAACTATAGCAATCGCTTGTTATTTTGATTCCCGGGTTCATAAACTTATCTTCCTTGGTGCGGATATACGGCTTAAGGTTGTTGTACTTATTACGGGCCTTTACTTTAACGGAAAGGTCTTTCATCGCTTTTTTATACTGCGCCTGGGCGCGTTCATAAACAAGCTTGTCTTCCAGCTCCGTTTTATTGCTGCCCCGTTTTTTCTGGCAAAAAAGAACGGCGGTTTCGTACAACTCTCCCTTTGCGATGTAAGCGGCGCCGTAACCGGGCTTTTTGGCCAGGACCTTATTAATCCAGTTGTTAGCCGTTTTCAAACTGCCGGCGGAAGAGTAGTTATAGGCTATTTCCAGCATAATATCCAGATTGTCCGGCTCCAGTTTAAGCCAGGCTTTTAAATCCGCAATGGCCTTGGAATATTGTTTTAGGTTAGAGTACGCCAGGGCACGATATTTATAGTCGTCCGCCTTGGGGTCTTTATTTATGACGGCCGTTAGCGGTTCAATGGCTTCCTCATAAGAACCCTCTACAACGGCTTCCTTACCATAGCTGCGCGCGGCTTTTATGTTATTATGGTCTTTTTTAAACGCTTCACGCCAAACTTCAATGGCGGAACCGAGAAGCGCCTGGGTAAAGGAACCCAGTCTGTCGGCGGCCTTGACATCGTCCGGAAAGAGCTCGGTGACCTTTTGCTGTACTTCGATGGCCCGTTCGTCACCATTGCGAAAATATAACAGGGCCAGTTCTTCCAGATAGTTTTTGTTCTTCGGATTGTGCTTTACCAGACTCTCATAGTGGGGGATGGCGCATTTATAGCGTCCCAGCTTATTTTCCAGATAACCGGCATAATAGTGCAGCTTTTGTTGATCCGGAAATACCTTTAAACCGATATAGCAGGCCAGCAGACTGCTGTCGGCTTTTTGTTTTTTAAAATAAGCCTCGGCGATTTTACCAATCGCACGGTTGGCGTATTTGCCGCTATCGTTGTAAAACACTTTCCACAGGTAAGGAAGCGCCGCGTCATAGTTTTTGTTTTTTTGATGCTCGCTGCCGAAACTATACCATCTTTTCACGTCCGTGGGCGTCTCGGCGGTTCCCTTGTAGGCTTCAAAAGGTACGGTTAAAGTATCCGGGATACACTTAACCTCTTCCTGCGTATCCATTTCCTCTTCATCATCCAAAAGCAGCTCATCCTGAGCAAATGCCACCAGGGGTAGAAGCATTAATAACAACCAAAGGTATCTCATAGCACCTCCTTAATTTTCAACATTAACAAACCATAATTCATTGGCACTGATACTCAGCCCGAAGCGGACAACCCATTCCTGTAAATTATTTTGAGTCAAATCGCCCCTTTTGGATACATTCAGATAAAGATCCAGCTTTGAGCGAAAGCGTATCAGCGGTAAGGTCGTGCCAAGCGTGACGCCCACTTCCTTAATATTCGCCTTATTCAGTTCAAACGGCAACTGGCTGTAAAAAAGACCGAAACGCCAGTCTATAATTTGTGAATAGTTAACAAACCGGCGGGGACTGCCGGCGCGTTCCACCCCAACACCCAAGCGGTAGAAAGGGGCAAAGCCCGCGGTCGTTTGGCCGTTTATCTTATATTCGTTTTTCCAATCCTGATATATAAAGTCGGTTCCGAAAGAATAACGATCAAAGGCTTTATATTCAAATCCAAAATTATATTCCGCCGGTAATTGTATGGATTCTTCCACATCACCGTTAAGGCTGGTGGACGGGGTATCTCCGCTTTTGGTTAAGGTGCCCTTAACCGCCGGGCGGATTAAAAAACCGATCCCCATGCCTTTCAACAGCTCCGCCTGCATGCTAAGCACCAGGCCATGGCCATTGACCTGCCGCCGGTAAGTAAAATCCAGCCGGCTGGCAAAGTTATCATTGATGTCCATAAGCACATCTTCACTTACCAGCCCGAAGGTATACTCATAGGCCAGACTTACGGAAAGCCGGTCCATTGCTTTCCAGGCCAGAAGAATATTGGCCCGCGACAATCCGCCATGCATGAATATATTTTGCGTAACCTCATTGCTGTCTACCGTTGACAGGGTTTTTAAACGCTGTTCTATATTGGTATAAGGCTGTATGTTCAGGCCGAGTATCCATTTACGCGGCTTAATGGGAATCCCGAGTGCGGCGCCCTTAAAGTTCGCATTATCCAGCTGGCTGGTTCGCGTCTGGTTTTCGGCGTATAAAACACCGTATTCCCCGTTAACCGTAATGGTGGTATAGGGTAAGCCCGTCCATCCGGCATAATTACGGTAATTGACCTGCAAAGAGTCTTTCGATGCTATGCCAAAAGAACGCCCAAGGCTTTTACCGGAATAAGGTGTTTGCAAGTTACCCATACCGTTATTAATAAGCCCGAAGTAGGACTCTCCGGCATAAAGCGGCACAGTCAATAAGATGGCCAGGATAAAAAGGTTTAATTTTTTCAATGTATTGTTCCCAAGTTTTATTTTTCCAGGTACTTAACGATAATCATCGGTTTTTGTGTGCTGTTTTGTCCATAAAACCTTACGACCGAAAACACATCCGATTCGACGGTATACTCAACGGAAAACCATTTATGTTCCAGGGTACCGTTGTTAAAGGATTGAATAATCTGGCTGGCAAAGCCGCTTTGGTTACTGACCTTAGTTTGGGTTTCTTTTTCGGTGATAACATAGGTTATGCCCGGATTTTCATTTTCCGCGGCCTCATCGTCAAATATACGCAAGGTAAAGGCACCCGGTTTATTGGGGTTGGTATAGGGGAAACTGTCATCCCAGGGAATAACCAGATCCGCATTGTAATAGATCGCCTTGTCCGCCAACTCGGAAAAATCAAACCGTACCAGATAGTGTTGGGCAATCCCGCTGGAGACATAACGCCCGTCCGGCTGAAAAACCATGCCATTGTCATAATCATAGTTAAAGATCGTGGCGTCATTGGTCGCGGAAAGGGTATCGCTGGTATCACGGTAACTGTATATGAGCTGAGGCGGTTGAGCGGATTGAAGCGAACTCAATTCCAGAACCAGACTTTGCACCGAGGGGTTCAGGGTAAAATAAAGACCCGTATTCAAAGAGTCATTACCTTGCCATTTTTGCAATAAATCCATATCCAGGGGAATTGTGCTTTCAGCGGAGTCGGCAACCTGCATGGTGACGGTTTTTAAGTAGGTTATCGGCGGATTGTCATGCCAAACCGGATTTCTATTAACAACGGTCGAGGCGTCCCAGATATCCGTTACCTCATAGATATCTACAAGCACTTCCTGCGGATCGGAGCCAAAATGCCCTTCCGTTGTAAAGCTCATATTGATTTCATTAAGGGTAAGCGTATCATCCGGCAGGGTTAAATACTTAATGAGAAAGCCGGCGGTAAAGCCATCCATATTCGCCAGGGTTAATTGACCGGCATTATTGGTATAGACCGTATCCGCGATCACAACGGAGTCTTTGATGGCATAAAGTGTATCTGTCTTAAACTGGCCATAGCGGTTGGCATTGTAGTCCGGGTTGGCCACAAAATCCGGATCATTGCTGCTGCATGCCAGGAGTGTCAGTAACAGGACTGCTGATAAAATCTTTTTCATTTTTTCCTTCAACTCGAATGTGTTTTGCATATTTCTTGTGCTGCTTCCAATAAATTTTCCGCCACCATGTCGGGCTCTCTTTCCCATTGCTCCCGCTGGTGTGTATATTCTCCTTTACCGTAACCGCTTAAAACCAGAACGGTCTTTAATCCCATTTTCCAGCCGAACTGCATATCCTTATAGCGGTCTCCAATCATCACGGAACGGCTCAAATCAATGTTCAGCTCATCCCGGGCCTTTTCCAGCATCCCGGTTTTCGGCTTTCGGCAGGAACAATCCCGGTCATATTTTTTTACCGCGGCCCCCGGCAAGTGGGGACAATAATAAATCTTGTCTATGCCCGCCCCGGTCTTTTGCGCCTCATCCATCAACTTATCATGAACCGATTGTAATACCTCTTCCGAAAAGTAACCCCGGGCCAGTCCGGCCTGGTTGGTTATAACAATAATTTTATAACCACACTCCTTTAATAACTTTATGGCGTCAAAGGTAAATGGAAAGATTTTAAACCGGGAAATGTGGTTTATGTACCCCATTTCCTCATTTATAGTTCCATCACGATCTAAAAAGATGGCTTTATGCATAATTAAAAAAGGCCATCATTTCGATGGCCGAAAGTTTATTCTCCCGTAACCCGTTTATAAATATCCAGATAACGCTTTGCGGAAATATCCCAGGAAAAGTCCTCAGCCATGATCTGTTTTTGAACCGCGCGCAGCTTTTCTTTGTCCTTGTATAGTGCGATGGCCCGTTTTGTGGCTTCCACCAGGGATGGCGCATCCAGCTTTTCCATGATAAATCCGGTGCCGTCTTCTATGGTCGGATCATAATCTTCCACGGTATCCAAAAGTCCGCCTATGGGCGAAACCACCGGCAATGTTCCATAACGTAAACTGAATATCTGGTTCAGGCCACAGGGTTCATATTTGCTGGGCATGAGGTAGATATCCGCACCGGCTTCGATCAGATGAGCGATTTTATCATCATATGTCACGTTTATGCTTAACAGACCGGCATAGGTTTTTTGGGCTTCCATCAGGGTTTCCGCTATTTCGGGATCCCCCTCTCCCATGATGCACAGTTGTACATCCAGCTTCATAAGCTCCGGCAGGGCTTCGATCAGTATATCGATTCCCTTTTGTTCCGTCAGCTTGGAAATCATGCCCAGTAAAGGACGGCCTTCCCGGTATTCCAGACCCAGACGCATCAGTAAGGCTTTCTTGTTCTCTTCCTTCCCTTCAATCTCTTCAAAGGAATATTTGGTCGGCAGCGCTTTGTCTTTCTCGGGCGTCCAAACGGTATAGTCCACACCATTGAGGATACCTTCAAAAAATTCGCCCTTCTCTTCCAGCAGCTTGCCAAAACCGTAACCGATATCATCCCGCTCGATTATTTCATCCGCATAGTTCTCGGAAACCGTGGTGATAAAGTCGGAAAAGTATATGGCCGCCTTGGTCAGGTTAAGCTTACTGTCCTTACCGAACATTCCATCTTCTTTGACTTCATTTTCGTCAAAGTCTATTTGTTTGGCAATGGACTTATCAAAGTCTCCCTGATTGGTCAGGTTGTGCAAAGTGTAAACGGTTTTTATACCCTTAAAAAAGTCTTCGCCCTGGTACAGGGTTTTCAGATAAACCGGCACATAAGCGGTTTGCCAATCGTTGCAGTGAATCAAATCCGGTTGCCAGGAAAGGGTTTTAAGGGTTTCCATGGCCGCCTTGGCAAAAAAAGCGTAGCGAATGGCATTGTCCTCATAGGGCTCGTTGGTATGAGGATCATGATAGATGCCGGGCTTATTAAAGAAGTCCGCCACTTCAATAAAATAGATTTGTACCTTGCTCTCCGGTAAAAATGCCGACTTTACATTGGCATATTCCGTTCGCCCGTCAATGGTTACCGGGATATTTCTTAAACGGATCACTTCCCGGAGTACATATTTACGCTCATTGATAAATTTATACTTGGGCATCATAATGCGGATCTCCTGATTGAGATCCTTTAAGGCTTTCGGCAAAGCGCCCGTCACATCACCCAATCCTCCGGCACGCGCGAAAGGTGTTACTTCTGAAGCCAGGTATAAAATCTTCATATTACTCTTTTCACCTCATTGATATATTTTTTTAAAACCGCGAAGCTCTCTTTTGGGGCTATCGGCATCACATTAAATCCCGTAGCCAGTTCCAGCCCGGCAAACTGTGTTAACCGGGGTATAATTGTCAGATGCCAGTGAAAGTTCCAATTATTATGATAAAGCCCGTTATGCAAAATAACATTATAGTCCATTCCGGCTTTCATGGCTGTCAATGCCCGAAGCCCGCCAAGTAAAACAGGGGCCAGAGCATCCAGACTTTCAGCTTTCATCTTCTCAAAATGTGTAACATGCTTTGTCGGGAGGATCTGCATCTCAAAAGGCAAACAACCCGTTGGGTTGACGATCAATTTAAACTCCCTGTTCTCCAGCAAGGCCTCTTCCTGTTTATGTCTTTTACAAAAGGGGCACCCCATGCCGGAAAGAACGGCCCGGTGGACACGCCGGTATTTTTTTTCCAGATCATGCGGTAAAAAATTTAACCGGACAATCTGAGAGTGTGCATGGTTGATTGTTGCGCCGGCCAGCTTTCCCTCATTCTTGAACCAGGTTACATAATGGCAAGACGGCTCCCCGCGGGAAACGGACAGCAACCGTTGCCGTACGAAATACAACAAGGCTTTTACCTGTTCTACCGAAAACCGGTCCGGTTTTTGTGTATGATCGGGAGATTCGACAAGAACCTCCTGGTAACCTGAGTTAGGCCTGTCCTTTGGTGAAAAAATTGGATACTTGTTTTCAAAGGATCGCAACTGCCATGCACCGGTTTCCGGATGACGGGCCCGGGTTTCAGGTGTTTGCTCCTCCCGTCCCGGACAAAAGGGACAATCCCCGGGGTCCTGGACGCGGGGACGTTTTATACGTTCCGGTGAAACGACAAGCTGATAGCCATGGAATTGATCCGTTAGTATTTCTACCATGCCGGCTCTGCGGTTAAGCGGGTAAAGTTACCGAATTTAATTTTTTTAATCAAGTTGCTTCATCCCGGCACTTCCGCCATGCTTTTGGATAAAGTTTTCACTCTCCCGCAAAACAACATCTTTATCATTATCAAGGCTTAAAATATGATAGGAGTTCTTCAACTCCAGAAAACTTTTACTCCTGGAAGATATCTTTTCGTAAACCGTCTTGCTGCCTTTAAAATCAATCGTATGGTCATGGATGGAATGGGCTATCAGTACGGGAACGTGTACATCCTGCAAATCATCCTGAACATGTACCATCAGTTTTTTCAACTCATTCAAGGCTTTTAAGGGAATCGTATCATAGTTCAAAGACTCTTTTCGGCTTTTCAGATTTTGAATATCGGCGCCATCCTTTTTTTTCCATCGTGGCTTAAGGGGAGCAACAACCGGCGCCAGAAGAGGCAAAAGGCTTTTGAACTTCATGGCCGGCGCCAGCAACACAAGGCCTTCCAACTGATAGTGGGCGGCCAGATGTAGAGCCAGGGTGCCGCCCATGGACTGGCCGATGACAAAAACCTTGTCACAGTGTTTGCGCATTTCAAACAGGTGCTTCTTCGCTGTGCCGTACCAGTCATTCCAAACGCACTTATTCAGCTGATCCACATTGGTTCCATGACCGTCCAGCAAGGGAACGCGCACCGAATAGCCCCGCTCCACAAAAAGCCGGGTAAATTCCTTAAACTGGGCCGGCGTGGCCGTAAAACCGTGCAACATCAGGATGCCCGTACCCGATCCCCTGTGGATTACGGGTTCAGCCCCGGCAATAATCTCAACTGTAGTTTTCATATAATTCCCTTATACCATCAGGATAGCCGATCACCGTAAGCTTGTCTCCTTCCTTCAGTTCAACATTTCCCTTGGGCACCACGATATCGTGCCGGCGGTGAATGATGGCGATGAGACACCCTTCCGGCAATTTTATATCTTTTATTTTTTTCCCTATGAAAGTCATTGTTTTATTTTTGCGTGTCAGCTTCAAGCGTATATAGCGGTCATCCCTCAACATCAGCTCTTTAATGTCCTGTTCATTGCCGGCCTTTTTCCAGCTCTCCATAAAAAGAGCATCATCCACATGGCTGGCTATTTGAGCCAGAATGCGTAAATGCTGTCCGGCATTGTCTTCCGGACTGATAAGAAAGAAAAAGGCATGTATTATATGCGTATGTGTGGACGTTGCCGACATATCGGGGTCCAGATTAACCACAACCCCTTTATGGGAGCGGATGATAACCAATTCCGAATGGGCGATCCCGGCCAGGCGCAGGTGTGGCAGTGCCGCTCCTTTTGATACCGGCGTGGCGCCGATAAGCGTTCCTTCCAAAAACTGCCGGGTCAGTTTATCCTGGTCTTGATTTAATATACGTCCCAGTCGTTTTGCCGCCTGGCTTACAACCTCCTCAAAACTAACCTCTCCCTTGATGTCCACAACCTCCGCTCCGGCGATTACGGCATCAAAGGGGTCTGTATCCCGCAAGCCCTTTTCCTTTAATATTCCGCGCAACTCCGTATCCAGTCCGTCAAAACGGTTTTCCCCCAGACGGGCGAACAGGTGATAGACCGCCCCGTCACGCACCACCTTGTCTCGCGCATAATAAATATACCATACAATACCGACGACAAAAAAGAAGACCGTAAAAAGAGCCGAGAGCCAGCCCATTTCGATAATCAGCCAAACGGGAGCAACGATACCAAAAATCTGCATCCAGGGATAGAGCGGTGATTTAAAACCGGGGTCGTAGGATTCAATACGGCTTTCACGCATAACGATTACCGCCAGGGAGTTTAAGGCAAACAGGGTTAACTGGAAGGCGCCGGCAAGCTTGGCAATTTTGGTGGGGTCTAAAACAATCAAAATAAAAACGACCAGGCCTACCGTTGCCATAATCGCATATACCGGTATCTGTTTTTTGGTAAGCTTACGGAAAAATGAGGGTAGCAGGTGATCACGGCTCATGGCCAGCGGATAGCGGGATGCGCTCATTATACCGGCATTGGCCACGGATAGAAAGGCAAAAATGGCCGCGCTGGTCATCAGAATAGCGCCCCACTCTCCCATGAAAATCCTTGCCGCCGTGGCCACCGGGGTAAGGTTATTCCGGAAAACACCGGCCGGGATAACGGCAATCATAACCAGGTTGCCGACAACATAAACGACCAGTGCGGTTCCCAATGCCAGGAACATCGCCCGCGGTATGTTCTTTTCCGGATTTTTCACCTCTTCCGAAATGGAAGCCACCTTGGACAACCCGACATAGCTTACATAGACCAGGCCGGCGGTACTGAACACGGACGCCCACTCCGTACCGGCAAAGGAGATGTCCAGGATATTTACATGATACAGGCCACTGCCGGAGAACCAGACAAGCAGCACCAGCAACATAAAAACAAACACATTTTGAATTCCGCTGGTTTTTTTAGCTCCCAGCAAATTGACAAGACCGAAAAGAAGCGCAAAGCCGATTGACAAAGGCAACAGCGGGATATCAGGGAAAAAGATTCCCAGATAGGCCCCGATACCAACCAGGGCGAAGGATGTTTTGAGCATCAACACGATCCAGGTACCCAGGCCGCCGATGGAACCCATTAGTGGTCCCATGCTGCGATCCAGAAAAAAATAGACCCCTCCGGCTCGGGGCATGGCCGTGGATAATTCCGTTTTGCTGAAGATAGACGGTATTACCGGAATAGCGGCAATCAGGTAGCTGAAGATCATAGCCGGTCCCGCCTTGTCAAAGGCGATGCCGGGTAACAGAAAGAAACCCGAGGCGATGGTCGATCCGGTGGCAATGGCATAAATACTAAAAAGATTCAACTCTTTTTTTAAAGTAACAATTTTCGCCAAGAGTACCTCGTAGTGTTATTTAAGACTGAAAATCCAAAATCGCCTTTTTCAATAAACCGTCATTCTTATCAATATACTTTTTCGCCACCTCCGCCGGTTGTTTTGTAACAGCCATAAAGATGGCCGTTTTCACATGTCCGCCGGACTCCTCCAGGTAACGGGCCGCTTCATCATAGTCCACACCGGTAGCCGACATGATAATTTTCTTCGACCGCTCTACAAGTTTTACATTGTTCAATTGCAGGTCTATCATCATATTTTCATATACTTTTCCCAACTGAATCATGGAAGCGGTGGTCAGCATATTCAAAACCATTTTCTGGGCGGAACCGGCCTTTAATCGTGTGGAACCCATGATCACCTCCGGGCCGGGAACGGGACAAATAGCCACATCCACTTCAAACTGTAACTGTTCTCTGGGGTTGCACACAACCGCCAGGGTTTTTGCGCCGCGCTTTTTAGCCTCTTCTATGGCTCCAAGAACATAAGGGGTTCGTTTACTGGCGGCAATTCCACACAGAACATCTTTTTCGTTAAGGTTAATCGAAGCAACATCCTTAGCGCCGTTTTCCGGAAAATCCTCGAAGCCCTCCACCGCCTGATAAAGCGCTTCAATGCCACCGGCGATCAAACCGACAACCATTCCGTTGGGCACTCCGAAGGTTGGCGGACATTCGGCCGCGTCGAGCACACCCAACCTTCCGGACGTTCCCGCCCCGGCGTAAACAAGACGCCCTCCGTTCTTAAAGGCATGAGCGACTATTTTTACAGCCTCGGCAATATATGGAACCTCTTTTTCTACCGCTTCGGCCACTTTTTTATCCTCCCGGTTCATCAGAGTCAACATCTCTTCTACCGGTAAAATATCTATATCCGTTGTTTCCGGGTTCCGGCTTTCCGTGACCAACAGGGCCAGTTCATCAAATACCGTCTTCATCTGCTTTCCTTATTATTATATATTTTCTGTGCGCCAGATAATCGCCGTAGGTAACCCAGGCATCATCCATACCCAGGGCCGCCAACTCATAGGGCGTTTTAGAATCCAGCTCTTTTTTATAATCCAACCCTTTTATCACATGCAACTGCCCTCCCCTGCGCAGCAACGGGAAGGCGTATTTCACCAATAAGGGAATCGCGGCCAGGGCCCGGGCGGTGACAACATCGAAAATACCGGCGCCGTCATCGGCCATTTTTTCTATGCGGCTGTTAATTACCGTATAGGACAGGGCCAGTTCTTCTTTAATTTTTTTTAGAAACAGGGTTTTCTTTCTGACACTTTCCACCAATACAATATCGACCTGGGGAAACATAACGGAAAGTATTACCCCCGGCAGACCCGCCCCGGTACCGATGTCCGCCAAACGCATACCCTCCCGGAGAAAAGAGGCGAGATGCTGCACATAAACAAAACATTCCAAAAAATGACGATACACCAAATAAGGACGATCCGACGCGGAAACCAGACTCATCCTCCCGGAATAGTCATATAACAACGAAGCATAACGACCCAACTGCCCTATCTGGTTTTGGTCAAGAACAATCTTCCGTTGGGAAAGAAACTTCACCAGTTCATTCAGTGGCTGCTGTTCCACGTGAAACACCCATCTTTTTATATTTATCGATATACACTAAAAGCACCGATATGTCCGAAGGCGTAACGCCGCTGATACGTGAAGCCTGACCCAGACTTCTGGGTTTCAACAGGTCCAGTTTTTCCCGGGCCTCGGCGGATAAGGCCCGGATATTTTTAAAATCGATCTCCGGGGGTATCAGCAAAGACTCGGTCTTTACAAACTTCTCCATCAATGCCGATTGCCGGTCAAGATAGCCCTTATATTTTATGCCAAACTCAACATCCATAATGGCGCTCTGTTCATAACCCTCCCGCTTTAACAGGTGCAGTAAATCTTTCAGGGAGACCTCGGGGCGTTTTAACAGCTTTTCCACCGTATGGTTTTGTTTTATCGGGGTGGATTTTCCTTCATAAAAACGATTGAACTCCTCCATGGAGACCTTTTTTTCAAGTTCTTTGCTTTTCAAAGAAGCTATCTGTGCTTTTCTTTTTTGGAATTTTTCATAAGCCCGGTCATCAACCACCCCCAGAGCACGCCCCTTTTCCATCAGTCTTAAATCGGCATTGTCCTGCCGCAACAGCAATCTAAACTCGGCCCGGGAGGTAAACATCCGGTAGGGCTCTTCATGGATCTTATTGATAAGATCGTCGATAAGCACCCCAATATAGGCTTCGGAGCGTTTAAGGATAAAAGCCGGTTCATCTCTTAATTTAAGAGCGGCATTTATACCGGCCAACAATCCCTGGGCGGCCGCCTCTTCATAGCCCGAGGTTCCGTTTATCTGTCCGGCAAAATACAGGTTTGCAACAGGCTTGGTTTCAAGTGTGGCATATAGTTGATCGGGTGGAAAAAAGTCGTATTCAACGGCATAACCCAGGCGTACTATTTTGCACTGTTCCAGGCCCTTTACGGTGCGGATCGCCCTTTCCTGGATATGAGCCGGAAGGCTGGTGGAAAATCCGTTTACGTAAACCTCTTTATTGAAATAACCTTCCGGTTCCAGAAATAACTGGTGCCGGTTTTTATCGGCAAAGCGGTCGATCTTATCCTCAATGGAAGGACAATAGCGGGGCCCCACCCCCTTTATCCGTCCGGTAAACATGGGGGAGGCGTCAAACCCCTGCCGTAAGATGGCATGGGTATGTTCATTGGTATAGGTAATAAAACAGCTTATCTGTTTTTGCTCTATCCTGTACGTGGAATAAGAAAACGGTTGCGGCTTTTCATCCGGAAGCTGTTCTTCCATAACAGTATAGTTGATAGAGTCGCGGTGAATCCTTGGCGGTGTACCTGTTTTCAACCGACCCAACCTAAAGCCGTTTCCGGCAAGAGTTTCACTCAAACCTTTCGCCGGAAGGTCTCCGGCCCGCCCGGCGGACAATTGATTTAGTCCCACATGTATAATGCCATTTAAAAAAGTACCGGCGGTTAAAATTACGGCCCGGCCATAAATATTTTGACCTTCTGCAAGAACCACCCCCTCTGCCCTGCCGGAAATTATTAGCAAACCGGAAACCATACCCTCTATAATATCCAGTCTATCCGGACGGTTTAAAACCTTTTGCGCCACCCGGGCATAGAGAGAACGATCGGCCTGAGCCCGTGGAGATTGTACGGCCGGTCCTTTGGAGGTGTTTAACATTTTAAAGTGGATACCGGCCTGGTCTATTATTTTACCCATCACGCCACCCAGGGCATCTATCTCTCTCACCAGCTGGCCTTTTGCCAGCCCGCCAATGGCAGGATTGCAGGACATCAGACCTATCTTGCTTTTATCAAGAGTAATGAGAGCCGTTGAAAGCTCCATTGTGGCGGTTATATTGGCGGCTTCAATACCGGCATGTCCGCCGCCTATAATGATTACATCGTATTTTTTCATGGTTTCACGTGAAACAGTTCTATTTCCCTATACAGAAGTTTGAAAATATATTGTTTAAAATTTCATCGCTTGTAACAGCTCCGGTAAGTGTTCCCAGAATATCTATCGCCGATCTTAGATCTATGGCTAAATATTCAGGACCCATTCTTTGTTCCGCGGATTTAATGGTTATTGTTACCTGTTCTTTAAAATTCTTTAAAAGATGGTAATGTCTGGCGTTGGTAATGATATTTATGTTTTGGTCGGTGGAAAGCGATATCTTTTTTATCAGTTCCTTCCGTAAAGCATCCATATTGTTTTTTGTTTTAGCAGATATATCCACCACCGGGATACCGGGAAATTTTATATTGATCTCTGCATATGTCTCTTTGTTCCGGGTGATGTCATTTTTATTGAGCACAAGTATGAGTTTATTACCCAATGCTTCAACCAGTTCAATGATGCGCCTGTCTTCCTGATCCAGTTTTTGGGAACCGTCTAAAATAAAAAGAATTATGTCGCTTTCCTTTGCCAAAACCCTGGATTTTTGAACACCCTCTTTTTCAATCTCCCGGGCCTGCTCCCTTATACCGGCAGAATCAATCAGGCGGATAAAGGTATCATTGAGTATAATATCTTCGTGTATGTGATCCCTGGTCGTGCCAGGTGTTGATGAAACAATAACACGATCTTTGTTTATAAAGCCATTCATAATACTGGACTTACCGACATTGGGTTTTCCCAGCAAGAGAACCTGAATTTTATCCGTAATGGATTTACTTGTTTCATAGGAAACGAGTAGTCCTTCGGTTTGTATTAGGATATCTTTTAAGGCATCTATAATTTTATCATAAGGTATGATCTCTATGTCTTCCTCGGAAAAGTCAATCTCCAGTTCTACCAGGGAGGCTAAATCAACAAGTTGCCTCTTTAGCCGGTTTATTTCTCCGGACAAATATCCGTGAAGCTGGTTTATAGAGTTTTTAACAGCTCTTTTACTGTTGGCGGAAATAATATCGGCTACGGCCTCTGCCTGTACCAGATCCATTTTTGAATTCAAAAAGGCCCTTTTTGAAAACTCCCCCGGGTCGGCCAGGCGACAATCGTGATCCAAAAAAAGATTTATGATTTCTTCGGTGATAAAAAAATTGCCGTGGCAACTTATTTCCACAACATCTTCACCGGTGTAGGAATGGGGAGCCTTGAATATATATACTATAACATCATCTATGATATCGTCATTATTCTTTAATTGCCCATAATAAAATCGCCCGCCTTTTGAGCTTAGGATATCCCTGGAAAAAAAGGAGTTAACCTTTGAGATAACTCCTTTACCGGAAAGACGAATTAAGTTTATGCTCCCACCCTGGGTAGCGCTTATGGGTGCAATGATAATATCATTGTTATCCATTTTGGGACTTTTTTATTTCTTTTTTTTCTTTACGGGTTTCTCTTCCTCATCATCAACATGGATATATTTCTGTTGAATAATTGTCAGAACATTAAACAAGGTATAATACAAATTTAATCCCGAAGGAAAACGGTTAAACAGAACCAGCATAAAGATGGGCATAATATACATCATCGATTTCTGCTTGGGATCCTGCATAGTCATTTTTGATTGAAAAAACATGGTTATGGCCATCAGTACCGGGAGCAGGTTAAACTCATTTCCATAAAAGGGAAGTGAAACGGGCAACATAAACAGTGCTTCCGAGGTGGAAAGATCGTTAATCCAGCCCGGAATAAACATAGCCCCTCTTAACTGAATGGTCGATTTAAACACCTGGTACAGGGCAAACAATAAGGGCATTTGCAAAAACATGGGCAGACAACCACTCATGGGGTTTCCATGTGTTTTATACAGCTTCATCATTTCTTTTTGCTGGCGCTGTTGATCGTTTTTATATTTTTCCTTTATCTCGGCCATCAAAGGCTGCATTTTCTGCATCTTTTTTGTACTCTGATAGCTATGTTTTGTTAAAGGAAAAAGAACCAGTTTAACCAGAATAGAAAAGATTATAATCACAACACCATAATTGGGTATAAAAGAGTTAAGCCACTCCAGAACGGGTAATATCAAATAACGGCTAATCGGACGAAAAACACTCCATCCGTCACTCATTATGAGTTGATCAAGACTATTATCATAGTGGGCCAGTTCTTTGTAATCCAAAGGTCCGATGTAAATACTAAATTTATCTTCCTTTCCGGCTTTTACATAATAGCCGGTATCATAGTATTTGTAGAGAATTTCATTGACCATCACACCGTAGCCTTTGAAAAACACCCCTTCGGAAACATTAGCATCACTGGCAACTATTGCGGAAACAAAGTATTTATTTCTTACGGCAATCCATTCGGCGAATCCGGATAATTCCATTGGCTCTGCTACACCCTCTTCATCCACTTTATAGCTTTCAAGTTCATCAGCCATATAAGCAAAGGCTTCATTGTAGGTGTAATCATCCTCAATATAGGCCTCCGTTGCCGGCAGGCCATTCTTCCATTCCAATTGATAAGAGCGGTTTAAAAATATATTTTCGGGATGAGAAACCGAAATCCCCAAGTTAAAATGATACCTGTGATTATAAAAGGTAAATCTTTTAACAAATTTGCTGTTATTGATATCTATGGAAAATTCAAGAACTAATGAATCCTCTCCCGAAAGATTGTAGTTATTTGAGGCCTCTATGGAAAATAACTGCTTGTCGAGCTTTATAAAATTTCCGTCTATATCCTGAAAAGAAATATTAAACCCATTTTTAAATTTTTCGGAAACCAGTTCCACGAGAGAAGAATCATATTTTTTATATTGAGTGAGCTGATAGTGTAAAAGGGAACCACCACCACGATTGCTAATCTCAAGATTATATTTATCCGTCATTATCCTGATGACTTTTTCGGTACTATCACCCTGAATATTCTCAAGAGTCTCAATTTTCTTATCCGCTTCCACCACTTTTGGTTCTTTTATTACTTCCGTTTGCGGAATATTTTTTTTAACCGGCTCTTGCATGGCGGGAGCGCTTTGCGGTTTTTCAACTTTTTGTTCCGGTTTAATCCCAAGAACATACTCATTATAATAAGGCATCAATACAATGATTAAGGCAACAATAATCATTGCTAAAAAGCTTTTTCTATCCATTTTTTATTGACTCACTCAGATAATTTTTTAAAGTATAATCTAATTCGTTAAACAAATTTTTGGCTGTAAAATCTTTTGGCCTTTTGCTTACTAAAAAAATAACCCTGTTATATTTGGATAACAGGGTTGGATTTTCTCTTACATAGTGCCTCAGCAACCTTTTGGCATAATTCCTTTTTACGGCGTTGCCAAAATTTTTCTTTACAAGGATTCCCGCATATTTGTTCTTATCCCTTTTTTTCAAAAGTATAATAAGACCAAATCTGAAAGACAGTTTTTTTCCTTTATTAAAAAGAAAACTTATTTCATCCCTGCTCTTTAAAGATTTTATATTATGCCGACTTGATAAATTCATCACTTACTGTTAACCGCTTACGTCCTTTAGCACGACGGCGGGCCAGGATAGCTCTGCCGTTTTTAGAACTCATACGTTCACGAAAACCGTGTTTGTTTTTTCTTTTACGGTTACTGGGTTGATATGTTCTTTTCATTGTTCCTCCATTTTTGAAATAGATCGGCAATTTAAAAATATTTTTATGCTAAGTACAAATACATTTAAAAATAAATATCTGTGGATATGTCTGTGGATAATATGTTTTTATCCACACTAAAGATCGAGATAACATGATTTATAGATTTTAACGATCTTGTTTCCAAATACAGTTTAAAAGTTACTAACATTTATAAATAACTATTTTTATTAATCTTAGATATGTTATCAACGAATCCACAGCCTCTATATACTATTATGATTATATAAATATATATTTATAATATTAAGAAGAGAAAACAAAACGTGGGAAACCTTGAAAAATTCCCATGTTTTGATTAGCTTTTCCTGTTTATCTGGGAGGAAAAATGAATTTTAAAATTGAACGTGATCATTTCTTTAGGGTTTTACAAAAAGTCATCAGCGTAATCCCTACAAAATCCACCGTAGAGATTTTATACAATGTACTGATTCATGCCGAGGATTCGCGATTATCCATTACGGCAACCGATCTCGAAATAACACAAATTGCCTGGACGGACTGTACCGTGGTGGATGCCGGACAGATAACCATTCCCGGTAAAATACTTCTTGATATTATCCGTGAATTGCCCAATGTGGAAATTGAGTTTCAATCGGATGAGAATAATAAGATCATTATAAAATCGGAATTGGGTGAATATAAACTTTCCGGTGAGAGCAAAAACGAGTATCCGTCTTCACCGCAGATAGAATCGGATAATAAAATAAAAATATCCAATGATGCGCTGAAGCATATGATAGAAAAAACAATCTTTGCCTGTTCTTCGGATCATTTTCGTCCGGCGCTTACCGGTGTCTATTGTCAGTTTTATGAAAATGAATACAGAATGGTGGCGACGGATGGACACCGTTTGGTTAAATTGGTTAATCCGGCCGTTAAATCAACTTTTAGTAAAGATATTATTATTCCGACAAAAGCACTTAATTTTACGGCACGGAATTTAAAAGAAGGCGAAGAACATCAAATTACCATCAGCGATAATCATGTACTCTTTGAGCTTCCGGATACCCATATCTATTCCAGGATAATAAAGGAAAGCTATCCGGATTACGAGCGTGTTATCCCGGCATCGTTTACCAAGGAAATGAAAATTAACCGTAATGAATTCATATCTTCGGTTAAACGTGTTTCCCTGTTTTCCAATCCGATTACATCCCAGGTAAGACTACATTTGGAATCTAACGTTTTACAAATATATGCGCAGGATATAGAATTTGGTGGAGAAGCCAATGAACATATCCCCTGTTCTTTTGAAAGTGAACCTTTGGAGATAGCTTACAATGCCAATTATCTCCTGGATCTGTTAAGACACTTTGACAGCGATAAGATTAAAATGACCTTTAATGATTCGGATAGTCCGGCCCTGATTTATCCCGACGAGGAAAACGAACGGGAAATCGACCTTGTTATGCTTATCATGCCGGTACGAATAAACAGTTAATGTTTCTACAAAGCTTGCGTCTTAAGAATTTCAGAGCCTTTGAAAAAATAGAAACAACTTTTTATCCGGGTATTAACCTGATCACCGGAGAAAACGGTTCCGGAAAAACAACGCTTCTGGAGGCTATCTATTATTTAGCATTAACGAAAAGTTTCAGGGAACATCAGGATCGGTTTTCTATCGGGGAAACCCAAAAATTTTTTGATGTCGAAGGAAATTTTAAAAAGGAAAGCACCAAGTTTTCGGTAAGGCTTTTCTATTCACAGGAAGAAGGAAAAAAAGCTTTTTATAATAACAATAAAGTAAACCAATTCTCAGAGATAATAGGTCTGGTTCCGGTTGTTGTTTTATCTCTTGATGACATGGATATACTTTACGGTTACAGCGCTGCCCGTAGAAAATGGCTGGATATATTTTTATCACAATTGAATTTTCAGTACTTAAATTATCTGAAAAATTACAAAAGAACCTTATTGCACAAAAATAAGCTATTGTCTGTTAGAAATATAAGCTATGGCGAGGTAGAAAGCTGGAATATACAACTGGCACAATATGGAGCGGAACTTATAAAGATACGGACAGCACTTATAGAGGATTTTAACAAGAATATAAAAAAAATTTATGTTAAAATTTCCGGTAAAAGCGAGCAGATATCCATAGATTATCAGACGCATAAAAAAATATCGGATACCCGTGATATAAAAAAGATGTCCGCTGAAATATATGCCATGCTCAAGGAAAATTTTGAAAATGAAAAAGACAAAGGAACCACTTTTATAGGACCTCACCGGGATGAAATTCTTTTTATGAAGGATAATCTACCCATAAAAAAATATGGATCCGTCGGTGAAAACAAAACCTTTTTGATTGCGTTAAAAATTTTGGAACAATTAAAAATCAAAGAGCAAAAAGAGGTTTCCCCTTTTTTGTTATTGGATGATATTTTCGGAGAACTGGATAATAAAAGGGTGCATAATTTTTTTGATTTGGTGGATAATGACAGCCAGACATTTATTACAACGACCAACTTTCACCGTATGAGTGAAATGTTATCTTTAAACTTTCATCATTATCATATTAATGATGGAGAAATCCTTTATGAGAAAACGTTATGTTAATATTGGCCAGGTATTGGCTAATATTCTCGAAAAAACAAAAGTACCCGTATCCTGGGAACTGGATCACATAAAAAATCAATGGGGACGGCTGGATGCTATTTTGGTCAATCAGGCCACACCGGTTAAGTTTTTTAATCATACCTTGATATTAAAAGTGAATGATCCTGTATGGAAAACGGAGTTTGAAAAGAACAAAGAGTCCATAATACTCCGCCTTAGAATGAACTTGCAGGGTATCACGGTGAAGAATGTTGAATTTATCTAAAAAGTAAGATCGGAAGCTTATGCCAAACAAAGAGTATACGGCTCAAAATATACAAGTTTTAAAAGGCCTGGAAGCTGTTAGAAAACGACCGGCCATGTATATCGGCGATGTGACCTATAAGGGGTTACATCATCTGGTATACGAAATAGTTGATAACAGCATTGACGAGGCCCTTGCCGGATATGCCAAAAATATAACCGTGAAAATCGACCATGATGACTCCATCATTGTGGAGGATGACGGACGGGGTATTCCCACGGATATCCACCCCATAGAAAAAAAGCCGGCCGTAGAAGTTATTATGACGGTTTTACACGCCGGGGGAAAGTTTGATAAATCCACATACAAAGTATCCGGCGGATTGCACGGCGTGGGGGCATCGGTTGTAAATGCTCTTTCCGAATGGTGCATTGTGGAAATCTTCAGAAATAATAAAATACACGTTCAAAAATTTGAACGGGGCATTCCCGTTTCCAAGCTGGAAGTGCGCGGAGACACGGAGAAACAAGGTACGCGCATACATTTTCTTCCCGACAAGGAAATCTTTACGGAAACCCGTTATCAGTATGATATTTTAGCCAAAAGACTTCGTGAATTGGCCTTTTTAAACAAGGGGCTCAATATTACGATTAAGGACCTACGCTTTAATAAGGAAGAGACCTTTTCCTATCAGGGAGGACTAATAGAATTTGTTGCCTTTCTCGATGAAGGACGCTCTTCGATTCATCCTCCGATTTACATCGAAGGAGAAAAGGAAAATACACCGGTTGAAATAGCGCTGCAGTATAATACTTCCTATACAGAAACGGTACTTACCTATTGCAACAATGTAAACACCGTAGAAGGAGGAACACATCTTTCCGGATTTAAGGCCGCCCTTACCCGTTCCCTGAATAATTTTGCTCAGAAAAACGGCATGGTTAAAGGAAATGAAAAAGTTAATTTTACGGGTGAAGATGTGCGTGAAGGGTTAACGGCCGTTATCAGCGTAAAAGTGGCGGAACCTCAGTTTGAAGGTCAAACCAAAACGAAGTTGGGCAACTCCGAAGTGCGTACCGCCGTGGAAACGCTGTTAAATGAAAAGTTATATGATTTTCTGGATGAAAACCCAGCCATTGCCAAAAAGATAATTGAAAAAAGCATGGCCGCGGCCCGCGCCCGTGAAGCCGCAAGAAATGCCCGCGAGCTTACACGAAGAAAAAATGCCCTGGAAAGCAACTCCCTGCCCGGAAAACTGGCGGATTGTTCTTCTAAAAATCCGGAAGAATGTGAAATATATCTGGTAGAGGGAGATTCGGCCGGCGGTTCGGCAAAACAGGGTCGCGACAGAAACTTCCAGGCCATATTGCCTTTAAAGGGTAAAATTTTAAATGTGGAAAAGGCACGTCTGGACAAACTTTACAGCAATGACGAAATAAAAACAATTATTCTGGCGCTGGGTACCGGAATCGGTTCGGAAGATTTCGATATAAGTAAATTGCGCTATGACAAAATCATAATTATGACGGATGCCGATGTTGACGGATCGCACATCCGTACCCTGCTGCTTACCTTCTTTTTCCGCTATATGAATGAGTTGGTACAAAAGGGAAAAATTTATATTGCCCAACCGCCGCTTTATAAAATTAAAAACGGAAAGTCGGAAAAATATGCCTATTCCGAAGCGGAAAAAGACGCCATACTCAAAGAAATTTCCGAAGAACAAAGAAAAAAAGTTGGTCTGCAACGGTATAAAGGTCTTGGTGAAATGAATCCCGAACAGCTTTGGGATACAACCATGAATCCGGAGACCCGCACCGTTTTGCAGGTAAATGTGGAAAACGCGATCGATGCCGATCATATCTTTACCACGCTCATGGGCGACGAGGTGGAACCAAGACGACGTTTTATTGAAGAAAACGCCCAATATGTACGAAACCTGGATGTATAATACTTATGGCTGATTCACAAAAAATAATTCCGATATTAATTGAACGGGAAATGCGGGAATCATATCTGGACTACTCCATGTCCGTTATCGTTTCCCGGGCACTGCCCGATGTACGCGATGGATTAAAACCGGTACACCGCCGTGTTCTTTACGGCATGCGGGAGTTGGGTGTGGTTCACAACAGGGCCCACAAAAAAAGCGCCCGTATTGTGGGAGAGGTTCTGGGTAAGTACCACCCGCATGGTGATTCCGCCGTGTATGATACCATGGTGCGCATGGTACAGGATTTCTCTCTGCGTTATCCTTTGATTGACGGTCAGGGAAACTTCGGTTCCGTTGATGGTGACTCCCCGGCGGCCATGCGTTATACCGAAGTTCGCATGAAGCAGATTGCCGAGGAATTGCTGGCAGACCTGGATAAAAACACGGTAAAAATGACCAGGAACTTTGATGACTCCCTGGATGAGCCCAGTGTTTTGCCGGCTAAAATCCCCAATCTTCTGATAAACGGTTCCTCGGGCATCGCCGTGGGTATGGCTACCAATATTCCGCCGCATAATTTGCGGGAAGTGGCCAATGCCATAAAGGCTCTGATTGAAAACCCGGAACTGGATATTCTGGGACTTATGGAATATGTAAAGGCGCCGGACTTCCCGACCGGCGGAATTTTATATGGCATGGAAGAGGTTAAAAAAGCCTATCATACCGGTCGCGGAAAAGCCATTGTCCGGGCAAAAGTGGAAATAGAGGAATTAAAAAACGGAAAATCACGGATTATCGTACAGGAAATTCCTTATCAGGTTAACAAATTAAATCTTATCAATAAAATTGTTGAATTGGTTAAGGACAAACGAATAGAAGGAATTTCCGACCTGCGGGATGAGTCCGACCGGGATGGAATGCGCATGGTCATAGAAATAAAACGTGATTATGATCCGGAAGCGGTTTTAAACCTGCTCTATAAGTATACTCAGATGCAGGTGACCTTTGGTATCATCCTGCTGGCTCTGGTGGATGGCCGGCCACAGGTGTTGAATTTAAAACAGATCATCAGCCATTTTATTAACCACCGCATCGATGTCATTGTACGCAGAACACAATATGACTTGGATAATGCCGAAAAGCGGGCTCATATTTTGGAAGGTCTACGTATTGCCATCGACAATATCGATGAAATCATTGAACTGATAAAAAAATCCAGCAGTCCCGAACAGGCCCGGGAGCGTTTGATCGATCGATTCAAATTAAGCGAAGCTCAGGCCAAGGCCATCTTGGATATGCGTTTGCAACGGCTCACCGGATTGGAGCGGGATAAAATAGAAGCGGAATATCAGGAATTACTTGTACTGATAAAAGACCTGAAGGAGATATTGGCCTCCAAGGAACGCCAGCTCTCTATTGTCGTTTCCGAACTGGATGAAGTTGTCGATAAATATGCCGACGAGCGCCGTACCGAAATCGTTATGAACTACGAAGAAATATCCATGGAAGACCTGATCACGGAAGAAGAGACCGTGGTAACGATTTCCCACAGTGGTTTTATTAAACGCTTTTCGGCCAGTGCCTATAAAACTCAAAACCGTGGCGGCCGGGGTGTTTCCGGTGCTAAAACCAAAGAGGATGATTTCATTGAACATCTCTTTACGGCCAGTACCCATGATTATATTCTGTTCTTTACCGACCGGGGACGTTGTTACTGGTTAAAAGTATATGCCATTCCGCAATCAGGAAAGAATTCCCGGGGCCGTCCGGTGATTAACCTGATTGAAATAGAAAAAGGTGAAAAAATTCAAACATTTATCACCATTAAAAATTTTGATCAGGATGGTTATATTGCCATGGCGACCGAACAGGGTATTATTAAAAAGACGGAACTGCGTGCTTTTAGCCGGCCCAGACGTTCCGGTATCATCGCTGTTAATATCCGGGATAATGATAAACTGATCAATGCCGAGGTAACCAGTGGAGATGATCATATCCTGGTCATTACCCGTAATGGAAAATCGATCCGCTTTGACGAGAAGGACGTACGCTCCATGGGCAGAAACTCAACCGGGGTTAAAGCCATTACCTTAAAGGGCGATGACCGGGTTATTGCCATGACTCTGGCGGATGATGAAAAAACACTGCTTACGGTTGCGGAAAACGGATATGGAAAAAGAACCGCACTTCCCGAATATCGATTGCAACATCGCGGCGGTAGTGGTATTATTGCCATGAAGGTTTCTGAAAAAACGGGTAAACTGGTTTCGGCAATAAGCGTTTCCGAAGATCAGGATCTAATGATCATTACCACCAAAGGTGTGGTTATCCGCCAGCGTGTGGCTCAGGTTAGCATTATCGGCCGGAGTACACAGGGTGTAAAGGTGATTCGTCTGGATAAAAATGATACCGTTAGTGATATTGCCTTGCTTGATGCTTTCGAAGAACCGGAAGAAGAAAATATGGAAAGTCCGCAAGAATGAGAAAAATTTCAGAGTCAACCGTTACCCGCTTATCCCAGTACTATCGTATTCTGAATGATTTAATCGAAAACAATGTAGAGACGGTGTCTTCAAGTGAAATTGCTCAAATCAACAGCATAACCGCCGCCCAGGTACGGAAAGATCTCTCCTTTTTCGGTTCCTTCGGAAAAAGGGGGCTGGGCTATAAAACCCGTGAGTTAAAGGAGACCATAGCCGGAATTCTGGGCCTGCATAAAAAGTGGAATGTCGCCTTGGTGGGTTTTGGCAACATCGGCCGTGCTTTACTTCTTTATGATGAATTTAAGAAGCAGGGATTCTATATTCAGGCTATTTTTGAAGTGGATGAGAATAAAATAGGAAGCACAATACATGGGGTGGATATTCTACACGTGAATGATGCGCCTCAAGTTTTACTCTCAAAGGAGATAGAGATCATCATTATTGCCGTTCCCGCCAAAAGTGCGCAAAAAGTTATCGACTTTTTTGTCGGCTTAGGCATTAAGGCTTTTTTAAACTTTGCATCAACAAGTATACATGTACCCAAGGGTGTCATAGTTAAAAATGAAAACATGTCTATCGAGCTGGAAGCCCTTACCTATTTTTTAACCAACAAATAAATGTAGCTCTATACCCGTTTGTGTGGTTTTTAACCGTATGTTTTTCTTTTTCTAAAATTATAGAGGCCTTAACTGTCCGGGCTTTTAAAACAAAAGAACTTGCTTAAAATGGAGCCATATAAACTTGAACGAAGCTATGGGAATCCGGAAATATAAAGATCGGACATATCCTTAGCTCATGATTCCAGGCATGGGAAAAAGTAACCGGTAAGCGTGTTCCGGATGCGGCCTGCCGGCCGGAGGTGAGATGGTCCAACGGTGAAATAAAAAAAAGGCAGCCCCGTAAAACAGGACTGCCTTTTCTTGTGAAAACGAAAAACTAATTGCCCAGCTTTTCCGCTTTGGCAAAGGCTTCTTCCGCCTTTTTCTTTTGATTGGTATGGGCAAAGGCTACGCCGAGATTATACCACATATTGGCATCATCCGGGAAATATTCCACACCTTCGGAGAGCGTATCCCGGGCATCTTCATACTTTTCCAGTAAAAGTTCACTTTGCCCTTTGAGCTGGTAGGCTTCCTTGAACTCGGGGTCAATTTCCAAAACCTGATTAAAGTATTCTATGGATTCTGTAAGAAGGGCCTTTTTGTCTTCGGGGCTGGTACCCTCGGCATTGGCTGTATTTACAAGTAACAGTCCCAGATTAAAAGGAAGGGCTTTTTCTTCCGGGTTCAGCTTTATAGCCTTACGGTAGGCGGCAATGGCATTTTTGGTGTCTTTTTTAAAGTCATAAGTTTGGGCCAGCAGGGTATAGGCATTGGCATTGCTGGAGTCCAGTTCAACGGACTTATTCAATGATTCAATGGCCTTGTCATATTGCTGGGTAAAGAAATAGAGAGAACCTAAATCGGAGTAGGCCTCAGCGCTGTCCGGATAGGTTTGGGTCAGCTTGGAATAAACCTCGATGGCTTTGTCTTTTTCATCCAAAACCTGATAACAGATACCAACCATACGCGCGGCCTGGTAAGTCGGGTTGATTTCATTGGCTATGCGGAAATTATTAATAGCGCTTTTCATTACCTCTTTGGCTTTTTCGGGATCGGATTCACGTAGTTTGGGATAATTTTGATAATCCTTGACACCGTCATTGTAACTCTGGGCAAAAAAGCGTTGACGGTCATTGGTGATCTGAACAATAAACTGATTGCCAAGGGCCTCGGATTTTTTAAAGGCTTCGATCATTTTATCATAATTCTTAAGCTGACCGTTTACTTCCCCATAAAGATACCAGGCTTCCGGATTATCGGGATAAAGCTTAACCGCCTTTTCCAGTTGAACCAGAGCATCATCAAATCTTTTGTTTTTCAAATGGACTTTAGCACCCTCAACTTCGGGAGGACTGCAGGAACTCACCAAAAAGATTAGGGCCATGAATATTACTGTTATAAAACTTGTACGAGCCATAATTTTCTCCTTTTAAATAAATTGTTCAATAAATTAGCAGATATACGGCATGTTGAGGAGAAGATATGCCGTATATCCATTGGAATAGTTTTTAAGCTAAAAAAATGCTAATTTACTTGCAATAAATTTTATTCATAGAGGAAAATATGCGTATTCTTAAGTTATTATTGCTTTTAATCGTTATTATCCAGGCTCAAAGCGGCCCGTTTGACGAAAAAAAGTTTTTTGAAACCCTGCAAACCTCTTATTACAATTTAAAAGACACCGATCTTAAAAACTTTCTGGTTCTGGTTCAGAACCAGGCCTCGCAAGATATGGCTATGCGCTATTGGAAAAACAAGGATATTTTTCCCTTGCAGCTTATATGGTTAAACCCGGATCATGTCTTTCTTTCCGAACAGGGCGTTCCCGCTTTACCCGACACGGTTGCCAGGCAGTATAATGCTATCGTTGATGACTTGAAACGGCAGGTCAGCGGATTGCTTTTCGATTTAAAGCGTTTTTACCTGGCGGGAATTTTCGAAACAATTTCCAACAATTACCAAATTGACGTCAAAGACAGGTTTGTCCGCGTTTCATATGATCTTATCAACCAAAGCGATACAACCCGCAATGTTTATTATTTTGGCTTGAATGGTCTGCTACTGAAAACCGAAACGTTTTCTCCCGATGGACGCCGAAAGGTAACAACCAAGCCCTATTTTAAAATTATAAAAACAAAATGGATATGTACCGGCTGGGAAGCTCAGATGTGGCTGGATGAAAATATAGAAAGCGGATTTATAATAACTCTGGATATGCAGGAGTATCAGAATATCTGGATTCCCTATAACATAGATATTGTTGTTCAACAATCCCGCTTTAAAGGCGCAACCTTTACCGATCGTCTCTTATTCAGAAACTATATTTACGATCAGTCCCTGCAAATGATAAAAGGCCAATAATCATTTTTTTATTTTGGTCGCTTCACTGATGTAGCCGCGGTTTTCCGCGTATTGCCAAAGTTGCCGTTGCAGCAATTTCCGGCCCCGGTACAGGCGTGACATGACGGTTCCCAGGGGACTGTGGATTATTTGGGCAATCTCATTATAGCTAAACCCTTCCACATCGCATAAAAGTACCACCAACCGGAAGGGATAGGGCAATTGGTTTAATGCCTCAAGGACGTCATCATCAAAATCATGTCGATTCGTCCGCAGCTCTTCCCCGGTAAGGGAGAAGTGCGGGTTCTCTAAAATATTTTTATACAGAACATGTTCTTCTATTTCGTCATAACTTATTTTCTGAGGCTGACGGGCCTTTTTTCTATAAGAGGTTATATAGGTGTTCACCAGTATACGAAAAATCCAGGCCTTGAAGTTTGTGTTTTCCTGAAACTGTTCCAAAGACCTGTAAGCCTTAAAAAAGCACTCCTGAAGTAAATCCTCGGCATCGGTACGGCTACGGGCCAGACGCAATGCGGTACTTTTCAGCGCCGGCAAATGCGGTTGAAGAAGAGAAGAAAAAAATACTTGCTTAGGATTCATATCGTTTTTTCTTTGTTAAAGATCAGTTATTATATGTAAATAAAATTATACAATCAAATTATCATCGGGGAAGATATATTCGAAAAGTGCTCCCCTGCCCCGGTCTGCTGGAGGCCAGAACCAGCTTCCCCCGATGATATTCTTCAATAATTCTTTTGGAAAGACTGAGTCCCAGGCCCCAGCCGCGCTTTTTTGTACTGAACCCCGGTTTGAAAATAGCGGTTTTATGCTTGGGAAGAATTCCCTTTCCGGTATCACAGATATCAATTATTATATATTTTGGATTTTGTTCCACCTTGATTTCAATTTTTCCGATATCATCCACCATGGAATCAATGGCGTTTTTTATAATGTTTTCCATAACCCACTCAAAAAGATCGGTGTTAAAAGATACGTATAACTCTTCCGGTATCTGAGACTCGATGGTTATACGCCGGTTCAGATGGGGCAAACGGTTTTTAAAATAGAGGACGGTGGCATTGAGAACCTCCGACAGGTTGGATTCCTTTAACCGGGGCACGGAACCGATTTTTGAAAAGCGGTTGGCTATTTTATTCAGCCGGCTTAAGTCATTTGCCATTTCACGAATGATCTCATCCGTATTTTCCGGTTGGGACTTTAAAAGCTCAATCCAGCCGGAAAGGGAGCTAAGCGGAGTACCGAGCTGGTGAGCGGTCTCCTTGGAAAGCCCGACCCAAATGGAACGTTGTTCGCTGCGCTTGATATAGGTAAAACCAAAGTATCCCAGTAAAATAAAAACGATGCCCACCCCGATAATAAAAAACGGTAAAACGCGCAGTTTGTAAATTTCCGGAGGATAGCCATAATAATAATAACCCAAAACGGCATCCTGGTATTTTATGGGAATGGGATCGTTTTCTCCGGCGATGGAGCTAAGAGTTTCCTTTAGGATCAGAGAGTCCGCCGGATTAAGAACCGTAAGAGTGTCGATGCGCTTGCTGATATTTTTCCAGCTTTGCGGCCGGCCTTGGCTATCGGTATATATGATAGGATAATCGGACTTTTGAATAACTTCATTGAAAAAAAAGTTTACGTCGACATTGTTCTGCGGGTTGTTGATGTTCTGTTCAAAAATTTTAATCCGGAACCGGACATACTCGGTGGACTTTTGCTTAAGCGTGTTGACAAGCTGCTGCGTGTACCATAAAACGGCAAAGGTGGTAATAATACCTAATAAAAAGAGTAGCCCCTTAAAACCGGCGCTACTCTTGGGTAATAATTTATTCATGGCGGGAGCTTATAAGTCGTTTAACAATTCCCGCGCCTTTTCTTTATGTTCTTTATCCTTTGCGGAACTCACCGGTAAAGAGAGGCATTTTTCAAATTCCTTGCGGGCCAGGTCGGTCTGATCCATCATTTCATAGGTAATGCCCAACTCCAAATGGTGATTGATATAGTCCGGCTTAAGCTCGATGGCTTTTTTAAAATTTTCTACCGCGGCCTGGTTGGAAGCATCCTTGGGAACGCCACCTAAAAACATATCGGCGAAACCCTTTTCAATCCAGCTCAGGTTGGAAATTTTCCGGTGCCATCGTCCGAGAACATGGTAGGCGAGATCATTATTGGGGTCGAGCTTAATGGCCAGCTCGGCTTCTTTACGAATTTCCTTGGACATTTTTATACGCTGCTTGGCGCTGGCATCCAGTGCAACCCGCCCCAGGGCAATGGCCAGATAGAGATGGCCGTTGCTGCCGTCATTTTTTATTTCAACCGCCTTACGGGCATATTTTTCGGCCTTTTTATAGTAATCTTCCCGGGCGTCGCCTTCCAGGGTTTCACCGACGTCCACATAGGCCCGTGAGAGTTTCCAGGCGGCCTCATAGCTGGTATTGTCATCGGAAACGGCCTTTTGATAAAAATCAAGGGCCTGCTTGTTGTTAAAACTTTGATAGGCCTGGTCTCCTTTTTCTAAAAACCCGCCCTCCTGGGCGAAAAGGGATAAGGAAAAAACCAGGGAAAATAAAACCAATTTTGCGAACATAAGAACACCTCTACTTTATGGAAAAATGAATACTTAAAATAATATCTCCGGCGCTGATAGCATCGACCACCTGCATTCCGCTTACCACCTTGCCAAAAGCGGTATAATTTCCCCGTAAATGAGGCTGAGCGGAATGACAAATAAAAAATTGACTGCCACCGGTATCGAAACCGGCTGTGGCAATGCCCATGGTTCCGCGCTCAAAAGGTAAACGGTCTTCGGATGGAATGGTATAACCCGGTCCACCGGAACCGTCACCGTTGGGGTCCCCGCCCTGAATGACAAAATCAGGCACAACACGATGAAAGCTTAAGTTATTATAAAATCCACTGGATGCAAGCTTAAAAAAGTTTATTACCGTAAGCGGGGTTTGGGAGGTAAACAGTTCAACGTCAATATCACCGCGAGAGGTTTTTATATGAGCCGTGATACTTTTTTCGGTTACACTCAATGCGGAATCGGCACTTATATAAGCGGGCGGAGGCGGGGCCATTTTATTGTCCCACTTAAAATCAGGACGCAGCTTTTGTTTATAGAGCCCGGCCACCCGGGCGGAATGAATGGCCGTTTCCAGGCGGGCATACTGTTCGGCACTTAAGGCGTTTTTCTTTTTTTCCAAAAGGCTAATGATAAGCTCTTGTGCTTCAAATTGATCCGGCCGGGAAAAGCGGCTAAAGGCATCGACCAGCAGGGAAGCATCAACACTTTTTTTTCTTTTGACCTGCCAATCGAGTACGGTATACATAACACCGTAAAAAGAAGTATTCATCAACGCCTCAACTTCGCGGAAACGCAGTTTATTCAATCCGTCCAAAAGGGAAAACGATTTTTGAACCAGCCGGGGATCCTGCGTTTTTAAAAAAGTCCGTACAATTTGCAAAGCCATCCGGTTTTTTATTTTGGAAAGGGTCTCCAGCAGTTGTGCCTTAAAGGTACTGTTGCCCTTGTCCAGATATTGGTTAATCAACTGATAACCCAGGCTGGGTTTTATCTTGGTAATCAAGGGGAGTATGGCCGCTTTTTCTTCCAGGGATTTAGTTTTTTGCAATTTGTCCAAAAGAAAGCTTAAGGATTTAGAGCCGTTTATTTTTTGGAAAGTGCGAAGAGCTTCCATGCGCACGAAATGGTTAGGGTGATTAATCGTTTGCTTCACCAAAGCCAGGGAAGAGGAATCCGCCAAAAGGCCTAAAACACGAAGCCCCTGGTAAAGCTCTCGCCAGGATGGTTTATACCGCAGGGCCAGGGCGGCATGGATTGAGGCCCCAAGTTCCGTTTTTATCGAGTCGGGAATCCGGCTTTCCCGACGAAGCAGACGGTCCAGGGCTTTTAAATAATATTTCCGGGTTTCACCCGAGCTGTTAGTGATAGTTTTTTGTAAAACCGGAATATCTTCCCGCTCAACGGCGTAAGAATAAAAATAAGCTTCGGCGGGTTCTCCCGCGTGCGGCCACAGGGAATCCTGAAGGGTGCGGTGGATAAGGCCGACATCAACTTTTTTTCTGGCCAGTATGGCGGAGGTAATCAGGGCCTCCCGGTACAGTGCCGGTTGACTTAATGCGGACTGCAGGGTGTTTAGAGATTTAGAAATCCCACATTGGCTCAACGCCAAAAGGGTCTCTTTTTTAAGGCTGTCATTAAACACCGGGTAATGTTTTAACAAAAGCTTCTCCGCTTCGGCGGTGCCTGTTTGTCCCATGGCAAATATCAGGTTGCGTTTTTCGGCCACAGAATAAGGCCGGCTTAAAAGAGAATCCATCAAGGGCAGCAAGGAAGGCTGACGTATATAGCCCAAAGCATGGAGCGCCTGTTCGCGGATATTACCGGACTGCTTCAGCGAAAGAAAGGGTTTCCAGCGGGCCGCCTGATTTTCCCGCCGGTATTCCATTTCTTTGATGGTTTTTAAAAGAGAAACGGACGACTCTTTTTGCTTACATTGAAAAAGTGTAAAAAGAACCAAAAGGGAAATAAAAAACAGTTTCAAGATTCGGGTTTCCTTCCTTAAAAGAGGTCGAATTTATCAAACAAGTTAAGGTTTGACATTAATTTAGCTTTTACTTAATTTTTAGCTTGTTTTCTTTTATGCACACTCACTTTTATAAAATTCAATGTTTGGAGGCGTAATGGCTAAAGTTTCTGATAAAGGTTCACCACTATTTGTGCTGTTGATAATTTTATTCTCAATAGCCCTGGTGATCGTGATAACCGTTCCCCAAAAAATTTGGGACACGGAGAAATTAGAAAAGACACAGGCCGAATACAATATGAACAGTATTTATGAGGCAGAAAAGTTTTACCACCGCCTTACAAAAAAATATACCACCAATACGGATACTCTTTTAAATACCCTGGCGCAAGATTCCACCCTGAAAATGGCCGAGAAGCTGGTTGAGTATACGTCTCAGCTTAGAAAGCTTTTTGTGGAATATCTGGATCTGCCTTATGTGGATGCTCTTTTAACCATCAGCAAAAATATAAACAGTATCTCCGATGACCTGACCAGCAACAAACGTTATTTTAAAATGGTGGAAGAGATTCTTAATGAGTCCGAACAGTTGAACCTGAACCTACAGGTTTTTCACAACGATGTGAAATTGCCAAACTATGTGGCCGCCGTTTCGGCACTCGACAGTATTTATCAGCTTCAGCGTGACCTTTCGGATTATAACCTCCAGACCGCAGCCATGAGACTTAGCCAGTTAACCGCCAATGTAAACGGCCACCTGCCGGATGTGGAGATTAATGATTTTGAAGAACAATGGAAAGACCTCACCACCCGTATTTCCGCTTTTGTTCGCAAGGTTAATTCTTCAAAGGTGGCAAAGTTTACGAGTACGGCCGACCGGATTAAGGATTTTAATGCCGCGGTTAATACCTCTCTGCAAAGAATTGCCCAGTTGAACAAAGAAGACAATATCAACAAGGCGCGGGAGATTCAGGCAAAAATAGATGCCGCCTATCAAACCTTTTTAAAGGATTTTATCGTTACCAACCGCACGGCTCAATACCGCCTGGCGGAACAGGATTCGCAGGTACTCTACATTTCCAAAGATAATTTTATCAGCCCCATAAACGGCGAACCTTATTTGATTTTGATTGACCAGGACTCCGCCGACGTCAAAGTCGAGAGTCCGGTATTGTTGAAAGAACTTAAGGAAAAAGTTGAACCCGTTGCCCGCGAAGCAGCGGCCTTTACCTTTCTGCCCCCCTTTGGGGCCTATGCCGATACCCTGGCCGTGATTCACAAAAAAGCACTGGACATTAAAAAGAAAATCCGCCGTAATATCGAGATTACCATCAAGAACAAGGAAATCGATGAAAGTTTTGGAAAGTACCGCGAAAGTACCGAGTATGCTGCTTACAAGGACCTCAAGGATTTTATTGACGTGGCCCAAAACTCCCTGAGTTTTAGCGATATTGTGGAGGCCAGCGAAAAAGGACGCAATGCCATAAGTATTTTCAAACAGATCTATGGTGAAAACCTGTTTAACAACATAGACTCCATCCATGCGAAAATCAAAGCCGATCTGGAAGAATACAACTCCATTCTGGCAAAAGTTCGCCGCTTACCGAGAGGGGTGGAAAATTTTGAAAAAGACATCGCCGTTCTTGATGCTCTTGTGGCCCGGATGAAAGAGGCAAAATCCACTACCGATGTTGCTAAATTGTCCGATCTGCAAAAACAATTGGAAGAGTTGATACTGTTTGCTGCGGATGGTATTACCATACCCCAGTACTATATTTTCAAGAAATCGATTAAGAATGTCGGTTACATCTACAAGAATACCCGTAGTTGGGAAGAGAAAAAAGAAAAGTAATCGTTTAAAAATCTAAAAGATTAAAGGTTTCATTCGAATAGGAACTATCTATTCGAATGAACCTTTTTTAATATTATGCAGCATATCGGTATTTCTTTTACACAAAATTCTTTTCAGATCGTCTTGCCCGCGGAAGGCGCGCCACGTGAAGTGCTGCATTCAAAGCAAATTGCATTTTCCGAACCGGCCCGGAATTTTCGTCTTTTTACGGAATCCGCTCTTAATGATATTAGAGAAGGGTTGGCGCAGTTCCTGGCAGAGTTTAACGTCTCTTCCGCCTATCTGAATGTCTCCATTCCTTTTAACCAGGCCTATACCAGCTGGGTTTTTATGCCGGCCGCTGCCGATAAGAATGTTAAGAAAAAACAGGTTCAGTGGACCTTAAAACAGCAGTTGCCCGGAGAGTTAAGCCGCTATAAGATATCCCTGCTAAAGGAACAGCCCCATACGGATACTTCCGTAAAAATATTGGTGGTGGCTCTGGAAAAAGTGTTGATTCGTCAATTCATGGCAGCCGTTGAAGATTTAAATGTGGAACTCAATTCTCTGCTGATAGACAGCCTGGCCCTGGAAAGCTTTCTTCAAACAGAAGAAAACAGCGGTAATGTTTTACAATTGGTAAAGGTGGCCTTTCCGGTTATTGAAAACCATTTTTTTGAAAACGGCCAATATATGCTTACCTACCTGGATAACCTGGCACTTGACGACCGTCCTCTTAAAGAGAGTGTTGCCGAAATCGTCAACGGGAAGAATAAAGAATATCAGCAGGGGCGTGAAAAAGAGAGCCGCCAACAGATAAAAGCCATTTTTTATGGCGACAGTACTTTAACCGGTTGGTTGCCGGAAGTGGCCAAAAAAATTAATACGCCAATTGAACAACCCGCCGTTTCAGGCAAAGATACAAATACGGTACATTCCCTGGCCATCGAGGCCCTGGGGTGTATTATTTAATCTCTGTGTTTACTGGAGAAGATCATGGCTAAGTATAACCTACTTGATGATGACGATATTTTTGATGATAATGACGATTTATTAAAAGACGATAGTGATGATGACGTTTCCGGTTTATTGCAAGAAACAAAAGAGCAGCCCGGAGCCGCCGGGGAACCTCCCGTGGAAGAAGAAGCTCCTGCCGAAGCAGCGGAAACGGCGGAAACCGACGATCCTTTTGATATCGACATAGATGAGGATCTGTTAAATTACGAACCCGCGGAAGACCTGGATGAGTCGGCCTTTTCACCGGAAACCGATTTGGAAATCACCAGTGAAGAAGAACCCCTGGAGCCGGAAATTTCAATAGACCCGGATGCCGGGGAGGAAACGCCGGCGGAAGCGGTTGAGGAGAAAAAGCCGGCACCCAAGCCCATACCGGATCTGGAGATTGAGGATGAAAAGCAGGAAGGAATCAGCTATAAGCCCATAGTTAAAGGCCTGGCGGTAATACTGTTCCTCATTTTGGCTTATGCCGGGGTCGATTACTTTTTTCTTACCGATGAGGCGTCAACCGCGGACTCTGCACCGGTGACGGAACAACAGGAAAAGGCGGCTGCCGGAACGGAAGAGGGCAGCAAAAAGAGTGCTGCGGAAATAGCCCGGGAAAAGAAAGCCCGGGAGAAACAGGCTTATTTAAACACAATAAGTTCCGAAAACCGGGCGCGTATCGCCTCCGTGGAGCAGGTGGTTTCGGCAACCGGCACCTCGGCGCGTCTCTCCAGTGTTTTGTTGTACGACAATAGCATGACCTTCGAGGTTTTTGCCAAAAACCGTGGGGAGCTGGCCAAATACAATATCAACCTGAAAAGAAGCGGTTCGCCGTTTAAAATAATTTCCTCCTCCGCCCGTCCGGGGCAAAACGGTGGCATACTCGGAGTGTTCAAGACGGATAAACCGGCCCCCGCCTCAGGCGCACCGGCAGCAGGCGGCGGGAAAACCTTTTCCTCCATAAAGGAGCTGGAAAACTGGCTGAGCGGTCAGGTCAAAGCTTCCGGCTTGCGTACCCTGCGTTTAAAAAGCAGACCGGCGGCCCAATGGAATACGGATCTGTTTCGGGGCTACCGCCTGGAAGCTGAACTTTCAGGTTCGCTGGCGGCTTCCAAAAAACTGCTTTCCGCTTTAAAAGGAGCTTCCCAGGTCAAAATTTATAAGCTGGTTGAAACAGCCAAAGACCAGCAAAACTTTTCCGGAAACCGTTATCGTATCCAATTGATTCTTCAAGCCTTTATATAAACATGCGAATAGTAGCCGGTCGTTATAAGGGCCGTAAGTTACAGGCCGGAAAGGATCTCTCCATCCGGCCGACCACAGACCGGGTAAAAGAATACATTTTTCAAATATTAGATGAATACATTGCCGGCAAGGATGTGGTTGATATCTTTGCCGGCAGCGGTAGCCTGGGTATAGAAGCCCTTAGCCGGGGGGCCCGGCACATTACCTTTGTGGAAAAAAGCCGCAAATCCATTGCCGTTCTGGAAAAAAACCTGGCCGCCCTGGAAATCTCCCATGATCAATACACAATAATCCAACAGGCGGCGGAAATGTTTGTGCAGGCCAACCGCCGGGAGTTTGATATCTATTTGCTGGACCCTCCGTTTGCCATAGAGGGGTTGCAAATTCTGATGGACAATCTGATGCGCTCCCGCGCCCTGGGCTACCGGGACCTGGTAATAATAGAACATGAGGTTTCCAATCCGCTTGCCTTGACCTCTGATATATATGAACTGTTTAAACAGAAAAAAATGGGCCGTAGCCTGATTTCATTTTTACAAAAAACAGGTGAGGAAAATGAGTAAGAATATTACCGCAATTTACCCGGGAACCTTTGACCCGATTACCCTGGGCCATATCGATATCATCCACCGCGCGGCAAATATCTTTGAAAAAGTGGTGGTAACGCTGGCTGTGAACACTTCAAAGAAACCGCTCTTTAATGTGGAAGAACGCCTGGAGATGATCCATGATGCCATCGATAAATTTGAAAATGTTTCCGTGGCCCATTTTGACGGCTTATTGGTTGATTTCGCCCGCGAGCAGAAATCGCTGGTAATCATCCGCGGTCTGCGCGCCATCTCCGATTTTGAATATGAGTTTCAGATGGCTCTGATGAATAAAAAGCTGGCCCGCGAGATATCCACGGTTTTTTTAATGCCCAATGAAAAATATACCTACCTTAACTCAACCATTGTAAAATCAGTAGCAAAATTTCATGGAAATATTGATAACTTTGTCACTAAATTTGTAGCTGATCAACTACACAACAAATTTAACGGCGAAAGGTCCTAAAAATGGATTTTATTAAAAGCTTGCAAAAACGCGCGGCAAAAAAGGCGCATAACAAAATCGTATTTCCCGAAAGCACCGATCCGCGCATATTGGAAGCGGCGGCTTATCTGCACGGCCACAAACTTGTAAGCCCGGTTTTGCTGGGTTCCGGGACGGAAATTGAAAAAGCCGCCAGGGAAAACGGAGTGGATATTTCGGGCCTGGAAATAGCCGACCCTTCCAACCTGGATATCGCCGCCTGGAGCGCCGAGTATCTGCAAATGCGAAAGCATAAGGGCATGACGGTGGAAAAAGCGGCCGAAACCTTAAAACAGCCCATGTTTATCGCTGCCTTTATGGTGCGGCATGGTCTGGCGGCCGGGGCCGTGGCCGGTGCTGTTCATACCACCGGCGATGTTTTGCGGGCGGCCATACAGGTGGTGGGGCTGGCCCCCGGCATAACGGCGGTCTCCTCCTGTTTTGAAATGGTTTTGGGGGACGGGCGTGTTTTTGCCTATGGCGACTGTGCCGTTATTCCCAACCCCACGGAAGAGCAATTGGCCAGCGTGGCCGTCAGCACGGCACAAACCCACAGCCGCCTTACCGGAGAGCTGCCGAATGTGGCCATGCTTTCCTTTTCCACCAAAGGCAGCGCCGAGCATGAGGATGTAACGAAAGTGATTCGGGCGACTCAAATTATAAAACAGCAGCAACCCGGATTGAACGTGGATGGCGAACTACAGTTTGACGCGGCCCTTATCCCGGCCATTGGCGCCAAAAAGGCTCCCGGCAGTCCGGTTGCCGGAAAAGCCAATGTCTTTATTTTTCCGGATCTTGACGCCGGTAACATCGGTTACAAGATAACCGAACGGCTGGCGGGCGCGCAGGCCATCGGGCCGGTGATTCAGGGCCTGGCCAAACCGTTTAACGATCTCTCGCGGGGATGCAAGGCGGAAGATGTTGTAAATGTTGCTTGTATTTGCAGTTTATTGTCGTAAATTTAGGAGGCTAGAACCAATGCCAACATACGATTATCAGTGTGAGGAATGTGGACATGTTTTTGAAGCTTTCCAACGGATGTCGGAAGCGCCTCTGACGGAATGCCCGGAATGTGGCGGCCGGATTAAAAGGAAAATCGGCGCCGGCGCCGGACTGATTTTCAAGGGAGGCGGCTTTTACATCACCGATTATAAGAACGGAAAGAAAAGCCCGGATGCAGGTTCCGGCAACGGCAAAAAAAAGGAAAGTAGCGAAACAACGGCAAAAAAAGAAAAAAGCGAAGTGAACAAGGGAGCCTAAACGTATCCTAACCTAATAATCTGAAAGGACGTAAAATGTCTAAGCTTAAAGCAAAACTGGCGGAAAAAATTCCCGCGTCGCGGGAACGTATTTCCAGGTTGGTGAAAAACCACGGTAATGTAAAAGTGGATGAAGTCACCATCGCTCAAATTTACGGCGGCATGCGTGGCCTAAAATCGCTGACCACCGATATTTCCTATCTTGATCCCGTGGAAGGTATCCGCTTCCGCGGATATACAATCCCGGAATGTCTGGAAAAACTGCCCCGGGCCAAGGGGGCGGAAATGCCTTACGTTGAAGGCCATTTTTACCTTCTGCTCACGGGCGATATTCCTACCGAGGAAGATATCCAGGATGTGCTGGAAGAGTTCCGTGCCCGTCGCCGCGTGCCGCAATATATTTTCGACCTGTTGCGGGCCATGCCGCGCGACGCCCACCCCATGAGCATGTTCTCGGCGGCCGTGGTTGCCCTGCAGCGCGAATCGGTTTTCGTAAAACGTTATAATGCCGGCATGACCAAAATGGATTATTGGGATCCCATGTATGAGGACGCCGTCAACCTGCTGGCCAAGCTGCCGGAAATCGCCGCCTATATCTACCGCATGAAGTACAAGGGCGATACGCCGATTCCCTCAAACCCGGATCTGGATTTTGGCGCCAACTTTGCCCACATGATGGGTATCGATCATCCCTATGATGAAATTTCCCGTCTCTACTTCATCCTGCACAGCGACCATGAAAGCGGTAACGTAAGCGCCCACACCACCCACCTGGTGGCCACGGCCCTTTCCGACGCCTACTACTCCTTTGCCGCCGGACTGAACGGCCTGGCCGGGCCGTTGCACGGTTTGGCCAATCAGGAGGTGTTACGCTGGGTGCAAAACCTGATGTCTCATATGGATAAGACCCCAACCAAGGCCGATTTGGAGAAATATGTTTGGGATACCCTTAACAGCGGCCAGGTGATACCGGGTTACGGTCATGCCGTGTTGCGCAAAACCGACCCGCGCTATACCGCCCAACGGGAATTCGCTCTCAAGCATCTGCCCGATGATGAAATCTTTAAGGTGGTCAGCATGCTTTACGAAGTTGTGCCGCCGATTCTTAAGGAACACGGCAAGGCCAAAAACCCCTGGCCCAATGTGGACGCCCATTCCGGGGTCATCCAATGGCACTACGGCGTTACCGAATATGATTTTTACACGGTCATGTTTGGCGTGGGCCGGGCCATCGGTGTCTTGAGCAATATTATCTGGGACCGTATCAACGGCCAGGCTCTGGAACGCCCGAAATCCCTGACCACGGAGATGCTGGAAGAAATAGCAAAGAAAAACGGATAAGACTATCAGGCCCGCCCCAGGCGGGCTTTTTTTTTGTCCGGGCGGGGTTTGATTAAAGTGACACCGGACTATATATTGACCCTGTAACCGAAAAGTCACAACGGCCAAAGGAATCCCCTTCCCCATGCAACGCCCGATCGGATATTTAAAGCTTTTATGGCCGGCCGGCCTGTGGTTTGCCGCTTTGTTCCTGACGGCATGCTCCGATAACACCCCCAGGCCGCAACAAAAGTATTTCGATGTATCCGCCTCCGCCGGCAAGGATACCCTGACCCGGGTTTTCCGGGGAGAATTTTATGAACCCGGACTGCCCTGCGGCTATGTAAACAGCAGGGGTGATACGCTCATCCCATTGGGCAGATACGCGGTATGCTTTTCCCAAACCATTGTACGCTATGGAATTGTTTTGGCGAAAAAGGATTCCGTGTTTGAATGGATTGCCATTGACGCGCGCGGGCGGCGGCTTTATGAGGTTTATCCCTTTGATAACGGGCCGGATTATGTAAGCGAGGGCCTGTTCCGGATTATGAGGTGGGGAAAGATCGGTTATGCGGACACAACGGGCAAGGTGGTCATCACGCCGCGGTTTAAGTGCGCGCAACCTTTTAAAAACGGCCGGGCGCGGGTGAGTTACCGGTGTGACAAGCCGGAGGCGGATGCCGATGGCCATACGGCCATGACGGGCGCGGCCTGGTTTTATATTGACATCAACGGAAAAAAGATACCGCCTTCAAAGAGCGGTAAGGCAAACCGGGAGTAAAGTTTCCATGGAAAATATATTTGATCCGCGGGCGGCTGAAAAGCTAAAGCAAAGAATAGACATGCTGACGCCGGAAAGTCAACCGCTATGGGGGAAAATGAGTGTGGATAAAATGCTGGCTCACTGTAATGTTACCTATGAGATGGCCCATGAGGATAAACATCCCCGGCCGGGGCTCTTTTTGCGGTTGATTTTAAAACTGCTGGTGAAAAAGCAGGTGGTGGGAGAAAAACCCTACTCCCGTAACGGTAAGACCGCGCCGCAGTTTATTATCGGTGACGCCCGGGACTTTGAAAAAGAGAAAAAACGTCTTCTGGACTATATCCAAAAAACAGTGCGCCTGGGAGCAGCTTATTTTGAGAACCGGGAGTCCCACTCCTTTGGCCCCCTGACCGGCCATGAATGGAGCAATATGTTCTATAAGCATCTGGATCACCACTTAAAACAGTTTGGGGTTTAGATTTTGCCCGGTAATCCCTATCCCGGAGAAAGCTTTGCCGTTTTCCGCATAGAGGAGGCTAATAAAAATTCTTCCCCAAAGGGGGATATTTCCCATCCTCGGGATGTTTATACCATACGCCTGTTGCTAAAGGCCCGGGGAAAGTATGTTGTGGACTTTTATACCCATACGCTATCCGCCAATCAGATCTATTTTATAAATCCCGGACAGATGCATCAACTTTTGGAGGAAGAGCCTTCCCACGGCTACACCCTGCTCTTTTCATCACGCTTTATGCTGGAAAACGATATTCCGCTCTGTTTTATGGAAGACCTGAACCTGTTTAACGATTACGGTTTATGCCCACCGCTTAAACTTTCACCGGCGGAGATGGCGCCCTTGTCGGATTATGCGGATAAAATGTTGAACTATCTGAAGGGGCAGGAGCGTTTTAAGTTCAAGGCGATAGCCGCCCTGTTGGAATTGTTCTTAATAAACTGCAACGCCCTGGCCTCGGGGCCGCCGGAGAAAGGCCGCGTGAGAGAAGCGGGAGGCAACATCCTGAAAGCGTTTAAGAAACAGGTGGAAGAAAACTATCGGCAATGGCACCACGCCTCGGCTTATGCCCGGGCCCTGAACATTAGCCCGGATCATCTCAACCGCACCGTGAAGGCCCTGACGGGAAAAACCGCCAAGGAGTATATTCAGTCCCGGATCACCACGGAGGCAAAACGGCATCTCTATTTCACCGAAGCCTCGGCCAAGGAGATCGCCTACCGCCTCGGTTTTTCAAACCCGGCCCATTTCAGTAGTTTTTTTAAAAAGTGCACCGGTAAGTCTCCCTCGTTCTTCCGTAAACAAAATATCGGATTTTGATAAGAAAATGGCGTATATGCGCATGTCTTTTTCCGTTTAGCCGCCTTATCTTCTTATTAAAAGCAAAGGATGACAATGAAAAAAGTTCTACACCGGGCGGAATCGCGCGGGCATGCCAACTATGGCTGGCTGGATACCCGCCATACCTTTAGTTTTGCCAATTACTACAATCCGGAAAGAATGGGTTTTGGGGCACTGCGTGTTTTAAATGACGATATTGTGGCTCCGGGTCGTGGGTTTAGCACGCATCCCCATGATAATATGGAGATTATTTCCATTCCCTTGCGCGGGGCACTGGAGCATAAGGACGATATGGGCTATAGGTCAGTCATCCACAAGGGAGAGATACAGGTTATGAGCGCCGGGCGTGGCATTTTTCACAGCGAGTATAATAAGAGCCATGAGCGGGATGTTAATTTTTTGCAGATTTGGGTTTTGCCCAACCAAAAAAATGTTGAACCGCGTTATGATCAGATGTCCATGAAAAAAGTGGAACGGAAGAACGGCATTTATCAAATCCTTTCGCCGGACAAGGATGATGACGGCGTATGGATACATCAAAAAGCCTGGTTTTTTATGGCTGACTTTGAGGAGGGTCACCGGGAAGTCTATGGCTTAAGGGAGGGCCGGCGAAACGGACTTTATCTTTTTGTATTGGATGGCGCCGTCGATGTGGAAGGCGTGTTGCTGCAAAAAAGGGATGGTTTGGGACTGTGGGAAACGGAAGAACTTACGATTACGGCAAAGCAGGCCTCCTCTGTGTTATTGATGGAAGTGCCGATGAACAACGGCTGAAAGGCCGGGTGCGGCGAAAGGAATTATATGTCCCGGGTTGAAAAGCTTGTTAACAATAAACGGCGGAAGCGTTACGAAATGGCAAGCGGAAAAGCGCTCACCATCGCCGAGTATATCATTGCCGGTGAAAAAATCTTTCTTACCCATACGGAAGTTCCGCCGGAGCTCAAGGGTCGGGGAAAGGCCTCGGCCCTGGTTAAGGCGGTATTAGAGGATATCGCGGAAAAGGATTTGCGGCTGGTGCCCCTGTGCCCCTTTGTGGCCGCGTATATTCGCCGCCATCCGGAATGGAAAAGAGTATTATCACCTGAAATAAATATTGATTAAGATGTGTTTAACCGGTTTTAAAAGATGTATGGCTGGAAGCAGCCACCCACTTGTAAACACAGCGGCGGGTTAAACCTTCTTTTGAACCGGGATAATTTTCTATAAACAAGGGATAAATATGGCAGGCAAAATAAAGAAATACAGCAACGGAGAACTGACCATCGTCTGGCAAGCGGAAAAATGCGTACACGCGGCTATCTGTGTCGGTGAGCTGCCACGGGTCTACAGGCCGGGAGAAAGACCCTGGCTGAGAATAGAACAGGCGACTACGGAAGAGTTACAGGCCCAAATTAAAAAATGCCCTTCCGGCGCCCTGAGTTATTATATGAACGATGAAGCAAACCCGGAAGCGGCCGCCCTGGAAACAAAGGTGGAGGTATTGCCCAACGGGCCCCTGTTAATATACGGCACTTTAAAGGTGAAGGA
>WGCN01000057.1 GCA_015493745.1 Calditrichales bacterium | reverse complement strand
CTCCGGTGACGGGGCAAATAAAAATACGGACTCAAGATCACGGTTGCTTTTTACCGGGTGCCTTTTCTTTTTCATCAAGATTCTTGGTATTCTCCCGCGGGTTAAACTCAAAATGTTCGCGGTCAATCTGGCTGTCGGGTCGGCTGAGAAGATTGTTTCCCGAAAGGTGATGGTCGAAAATAACCACCGATGATACCAGCGCGCTGTTGATCGTGGAAAGAAAATAACCCAGGGACATGTAACCGGTAATCATTAAGAAAAAGTAGATAATCATCGAGGCGATAGTCCGGGAAAGAGGCAGCTCTATGGGCATGTAGTTCTTTTTCAGATAAAAATATCGAACACCCTCATCGCCAAACAGCGAACGTAACAGCGGGTCCAGACCGCCGAGGGATTGCTGCATATAGGCCAGGGCATTTTCCAACAGCGGCGCCAGGGAGTGCATCAACGGTAAAAACAGGATGGAATAAATAATCAAACCCACCTTGATGGCAAAAACAAAAACAAAAGTAAACACCAACGCCAAAACCACGGTGAGCACACCGTAACCCACCAGCCGCCAGGGTTCTCCCCACAACAACCTCATACATTCCACCGCCGTGCCAAAACCATCCTCTTCCTTAGCGGCAACGATGGCCGGGGCTAAAAAGAAAGAGATGAGCATCGACAGGGTGACAAACAAAAGAATCAGACCGGCAAAGATATAAACCAGCGTACCCAGGGAAATCAAAATATCGCCGAAGCCGTAAAAGGAACCGATGGCCGACATGATCAGCGCCCCGGCAATAAACGGAAAAATTAAAAACAGGTAGGTCAGATAAACGCCCAAAACCGATTTTGTTTTTGAGCGGGCAAACTCCAGGGCCTGGTTACCGGTATAAAAAAAGTTGTTTCTCAGGGTCATATACGCGGAGCGGGCCAGGGCGGTATTGGCCGACAGCAGCAAAATCAGGGACAGTATTACCGCCAAAAAAGCGATCACCCTGGGCCAAAACGATAGCTCCGCGCCAAGGGGCAACGGCAGTAAGCCGTAGTGCCTCCATACCATATCGAGCCGGTTACCCTGTATCCATAAGGCCAGATAGCTTAGCATAAAATAAACGATATGGGCCAGGGCCACGCCCAGGGTACCCAAAAAAAGACGTTGTGGTCCCAGGGCAATGCGCGGCGCTTTCAATATATCTTTATAGCTGTAATAAAACTTCATCGTTTCCCTCCGCCTAATAAACCAGCCAGGCGTCTTTGTATCCGTTTTGCTTTATCTTCTTAAGCACCTTTTCCGCTTCGGAACGTTTTGCGAAACGCCCCAACAATACTTTATAGATTGTGCCGGCCGGCTGAATATAGACCTCCTGTTGAAAACGTTGGCGGAGCGTTCCGGCCAGTCCTTGTGCCTTTTCCTTGTCCGATGTTACCAAAACCTGGATTTGAAATTTGGCTTCCACCGGAGGCGTCACATCCTTTTGCGGCTGCAGGCTGTCAGCTTGCGCGGCAAGGCTTGTGTCCGCCGGAACATTGATCAGGCGGCGAACCACCCAACCCTGGGCATAGCCTTTTTTCCTTAAATCCAGAACCATCCTGTCCGCCTTATGCCGCCAGGGATAGTCACCCGCCTGTACCTTATACAAGCCCTTTTCTTTAAAAAAATAGACCGAATCCGCCATCACACCTTGCAGCTCTCCGGCAATTACCCGTCCGTTCAGGGAATCGAGACCGGCGAAAAGCTGAACCCGAAAGCCTTCGATTTGCCGGAACTTTGGCGGGGGCGGCGGCGGCGGGGGATAAAGCGTTAAGACCAGGCTTACCCGGGCGGTGTCTGTTTTCAGGCTGTCCAGAAACGGATCACCGATATGGGAAGCGGAATAATAAAGTGTGCTGTCCGCCGCCGGCCGTTTATTGGCCAGACGCTCCTGACGTACCAGCCCGGGATTGCAGGCGGTGGAAAGGAAGAGCAGAGCGACGGCAAGGAGTGTGTATTTCATCAATAAACCTTTTCCAAATGGGTGCCCGGATAGTAGCTTTGCAGGATATGGTAAAAGCGCATGCCCTTTTCCGAACGGCCCATGGCCCCGTATTGACACAAACCGACGCCATGCCCGTTACCGCCGCCGATTATGTGCAGCTTGTCGCCTTTCTTTTCCAGACGAAACAAAGTGCTGGGCAGATAACCGCCCAGGGGCCAGGCCAGAAAACGGCGGATGGCATAGCCGGACAGGATTCTTTTTTCCTTACCGTACCGCAGCTCCAGTTGCCGCACCCGGCCGGATGGCGTGCGTGATGCCACACGCAGGCTTAAGGCAATGCGGGTTGTATCGCTTACGGTGCTGTCGCTAAAGCCATGCCCGAACATAAAAGCATAGGCACTGTCCAACTGAGCCATGCTGCGGGTTTGCCGCCAACGGAATACCGGCGAAGTCCGGCAGGAAAAGCTGTCATTTAAAACATCCTGCCTGCTGTTTAAATAGGGCCGGTTCTTTTGCCCCCAGACATCCTCCACCGCTTCGGAGACGCCGCCGTCACAGGCATGAAAATAGGTGTGGGCCAGGCTGTCCTTATAATAAAGAACACTGCCGCGGGTCTGCTCGGTGGCCTTATTGCCCAGAAGCGTTTGACGGCCGGTTCCGCCGTAGGCCTGATCCCGCACATCGCTGTAGACATCAAAATCCGCATTCTGCCGGCTTTTCATCTTTTTATAGGCATAGGTGCGGGCACATACCGCCTGGGCTTTTACCGCCTCAAACCATTCGCTTTTATTGGTAAAGATTTCCGCGGGCACCACTCCGGCAATGTATTTTTCAAGCGGAAGCTGTTCGATAAGCAAAAGCTTACGGTTCTTGTAAACAAGTGCAATTCGCCCGGCGTAGCTTTTTCCCCGGTATCTAATGCCGGAAGAAGGTTCCGCCGGGTTAAAGCTGACGCGATGGGTGGTACGAAACTGAAAAAAGCGTTTATTGTTATAAATACGAAAGCCACTGCTGTCCACGCGAAAAAACACTTTGGGAGCCTGCCGGCCAAAGGCGTAACGCGCTTCCTCCGTTTGCAGATGATACAAACCCGAGAACTCAAGACTGTCCACGGAAGCGATCTCCGCCAGCAATACCCGGATCGGGGGAGAGGGCGGAGCGGGTCTTTCCCGTTTTTGCAACCGGGGTGAACAGGAGGCCAGCAACAAAAAAAGCAGCAATCCCGCTGCAAGGAGCTTTTTTTCCAACCCCATTAAAAACCAAAGCCATATAAGCGGACACCAACCCGGATGCCAAAGCCATTCATGTTAACTTCGGAAACAACCGGCAGCCCTTCAACGGTTTCTCCGCCATCCTGGCTGGGCTTACCACCATGATAAAAGGCCTCACCGTAGAAATCGGCAGCGCGGCTGATGGGAATGCTGACACCGGCCCCAAGCTGCCAGGCAAAGCCGGAAAAGAACTGTGTATCGTCCTGACCGGTTTTAAAGTTGGTGATCGAGTTCCATAACAATTCATAGCCGATGCCACCGGTTACCTTGAGATCCAGACTGGGGGTGATTTGACCGATATAGTGCAGTTGGAAAAAAAGCGGTATGGCCGTGGCGCTTTGATCCAGCTCATATTGCTGCGTGGAGATACCGATTTGACCGGACTGGTCTTTTTCGCCAATGGTTGATTTTTTGGTATAGCTGCTGCGGTAAACATTAAAACCAACGCTGACGCCGACATTCTCATCGACCATGCGTCCCATGTTTAAACCGCCGTAAAACCCTCTTTCCGCATCGGTGGGGGAAAGCAGACCGACGTTGAACTCGGTTATGCGATTACCGGCAAATATAAAAGTGCTAAAAACCAGAACGGATAAAAGTGTTTTTTTGAACATGGCCGACTCCTTTTTCTCTATGATATGGGCATGGCTAAAAATTAATCTATTCCCCGCAAACCTGCAACCGTTATAAAGCGCTCTATCATAGTATGGCTTCCGGCCCCCGAATGTTCCGCCTTCAGCTTTTTTTCTCCGCCTCCTCTGAAAAAGCGCCCTCCCGCAGCTGCGGGTGTTTGTTTTTTCGCCTATTTACAGATTCACGAACAAAATCCTACCAAAACTGACCAACAGCCAAAACAATTTTAAATATCTGAACGGTCATACGATTATTAAAACAGAGCAAGGAAAGGGAAGTCATATGCGCGAGGATATTCGAAAATCATTCCGGGAAATTTACGAGATTTTTTGTGAGCGAACCTTTACCCGGGAAGTAAGCATCGAATCCATACAGTTAATTATGGATATCGGAAACGAGGTTTTTATAAAGAACAGTCCCGAACATGTGGAGCGTTATATGTTGCAACCGCCCTCCAATGCCCCCGACCTGCGTGATGACGAACCCTTTTCCTTCGATCGCATCATGTCTATTTATATGCGTATGGAATCCGAGGCCGATGAGATGACTCCGGCCATGGTTCAACGTGTTTTCGAGGTAAACAGTCAACTGGCCTGGAAAGATTACCAGGTACGTTACCGGCAATATATTTACGAAACCCACGAGAGCAACCCCGATGACGAGTATATCAGCTATCTGGCCGCGGTTTTATATTATGATGAAAAAAATTATACCCGGGCCTTAAAGGCCATAAATTTTGCCCTGGCCGAAAACAGTGCCAGTGCCCTGTACGCCCATCTGAAAGGCCTGACGCTGTTTCACCTTGGGGAGTTTGACAGTGCCCGTACCTATCTTTACCAGGCGCTGTTTTTACTTGAGCTTTTGCAGGATCAGCCGCCGCGCCTTTCGGGAGCCCCGGAAATCTACCCCAACTATCCCATTGAGTATCACACCTCAACGGAAATCATCCGCACAGAGCTGAATAAGATTGAGAGTATGGAAAAGTCCTTTAAGCATCAGATTTTGAGCTTACTGGAAGATTAAACATATAAACGGCGCCCGGCGTCTACCAGCTCTTTTCTCTCCGCCGATTGCGCGGCGATACTATCCAGAGCCACATCGATCCGTTCTCTGTTTTTCTTATCGTCCGCCGCTAACAATTCGCGCAATTCCAGACGCAGCAGCCATTCACCGGCATATTCCCGGTCCAGAATATCGATGACCGGCTCCAGACGCTCCCGCTCCCGTTTTTCAAGATTACGCTGCCGGCGTACAATATTGTACAACTCATGCAAGCGCAGGTCCTTGTCACTGTATTGTATGGGAATGGCCACCCTTTCCGATTTTTGCGGAAAAATATTATGCCGCTGCTTGTCGGCCGTTCCGGCAAAAACCGAGGGAATTTCCGCGCCAACAGCCATATCGAAGGTTCCCCATTCGGGGCGGAATAAGGTTTCGCCCCCTTCGTCCGTAACGGTACACGCCACCCAGCTTATTAAGATCAGCCGCTTATCCCTGAAATGCAGCTCTTTCACCTGTCCGCGTACCTCTATCCCGGACTGAAAGCGGATTGAGGCCGGCTGTCCCTCAATCAGGCCGTATTTTTTCAGTTGCCGCGGCTCCAGGGACGCGGGGTCTTCCTCAAGCCCTTTCCAAAAACCGACCGGCGTACTGTATCCCTCCTTATGATAGTCTGTGCCGTGACCATCAAGCTGG
>WGCN01000056.1 GCA_015493745.1 Calditrichales bacterium | reverse complement strand
GCCGCTTTTTCCGGCGCAACAATCATGACCAGACCGATTCCCAGATTGAAGGAGCGGCGCATATCCTCTTCGGGCACATTGCCGTTTTTTTGGATCAAATCAAAAACAGGAGGACGTCGCCAGGCCTGCCAGTCAATTTTCAGCTTCAGACCGGCGGACAATAAACGTGCCGTATTGCCTTCTATCCCTCCGCCGGTAATATGCGCGTAGCCCCTGGCCAGTGAGCGGGTGGCCGTAATTTCCTCCAGATAGCTGCGATGCACCTTTAGAAGCTCATCCGCCAGCGTCATCCCCAACTCCGGCACATGCTGCTCTATGGCATAAGCCTCGAACAAAACGGCGCGCGCCAGGGAATAGCCATTGGTGTGCAGACCGTTGGACGGGAGCCCTAAAAGGATATCTCCGGATGTTATGCCGGCCGTATCCACAATATCATCTTTTTCCACAATGCCGACGATGGTACCGGCCAGATCGTAGTCCTTGTCATGATAGATGCCCGGCATCTCGGCGGTTTCCCCACCGATCAGGGCGCAGCCGTTATTGCGGCACCCCCGGACAAAGCCACGAATCACCGCCCCGAATACCTCCGGGTCCAGATTTCCCGTACCGTAGTAATCCAGAAAAAAGAGCGGCCGGGCGCCGGTAACGGCGATATCGTTTACGCAATGGTTTACCAGGTCCTCCCCTACCGTGTCATGGCGGCCGGCCATCAGGGCCACCCGCAGTTTTGTGCCCACACCGTCGGTGCTGGAGACCAGTACCGGCTTTTTATAACCCGCTGGCAGTTCAAATAAACCGCCAAATCCGCCAACCCCGCTAAGCACACCGGATGTAAAGGTGGAGTGTATCATCGATTTTACATCCGAAACGGCTTTTTCGCCCCTGGCAATATCGACGCCCGAAGCGGCATAGGTATGCTGTTTCATTTTATTGTCCCGTTTTTAAACCAAAAAAAAGGGGTGCCGGGCACCCCTTTTAAGGATTATTTATACAATTCTTCTATTTCATCGGCATACATCTCTTCCACCACCTTGCGTTTTACCTTAAGCGATGGGGTAAGAGTGCCGTTTTCAATGGAAAAGAGTTCCTTGGCCAACACGAATTTTTTTATGGTTTCATAACTGGCCAGCCCGGCGGAGAGTCTGTCGATTTCCGCCTGGATCAATTCCTTTACACCGGGCAGCTTGTTCAGATCCTCCAGGGTTTTATAGGAGAGCCCCTTGGCTTCCGCCCATTTGCCCAGATTCTCTTCCGAGGCAACGATAACGGCGCTGCAGAATTTACGGCGGTCGCCAATCATCACAAACTGCTCGATATATTTACTGGTAATCATAATGTTTTCTATCGGCTGGGGAGCAATGTTTTTACCGCCGGCGGTCACGATGATATTTTTCTTGCGATCGGTGATTTTCAGAAAACCGTCTTCATCGATGATGCCGATATCACCGGTATGGAACCAGCCCTCTTCATCAATGGCTTCTTTGGTTTCCGCTTCCTTTTTATAATAACCGACCATAATATTGGGACCCCGGGCACAAATTTCACCATCTTCGGCTATTTTTACCTCAACGCCCGGCGCGACCGGCCCCACCGTTCCAAAGCGGAATTTGTCCACGCGGTTTACCGAAATCAGGGGAGATGTTTCCGTCAGGCCGTAACCTTCCAGAATCATCAGACCGGCGGCGCCAAAGAACTCGGCGATTTCCGGTGATAACGGCGCCCCGCCGCTGATAAAGAACTTGATGCGTCCCCCCACCCTTTCGGCTAACTTGGAGAAAACCAGCTTATAGGCCAGGTTGCGCTTGAACTGCAGGGCCGAGCCGATCTTTTGCTTGTTTTGCTGACGCTTAACATATTCCCGGCCCACGCTGACCGCCCAGTGAAATATCTTCTGCTTTAGGGGAGAACCCATTTCCACATTATCGAGAACACGGGCATACATCTTTTCATACAGGCGGGGCACGGAGGCCATCACCATGGGCTTTATCTCACCCATGTTTTGCGGAACGGTGTCAATGCTTTCGGCATAAGCAATGGTTGCCGAGCAATAATAGGCCAGAAAATGACCGGCCATACGCTCGAACACATGGCTCAATGGCAGAAAACTCAGGAACTCATCATCGGAGGTCACAGGCAGGCATTGCAAACCGGCTTCCACATTGGACAACAGGTTGTTGTTGGTTAATATTGCCCCCTTGGGCTCACCGGTGGTACCCGATGTGTAAATAATCGTGGCCCAGTCATCGCCACCAACGGAAGCGGAAACTTCCTTTAAATAACCGGGATTTTTCTCCAGAAACGCAGCGCCTTCCTCACCCAGGTGGGTCAGTGTCTTCCAGGGCTCTTTGATTGTACTGTTTTCGCCGTCGATTACGAAAAAGTGCTCGGTATGCTTTAAGCCTTCTTTTGTTTCATTGATCTTGTTGATCTGAACATCATTTTCCGCAAAAACAACCTTTGTTTCACTGTCATTGAGGATATACTTAACCTGTTCCTTTAACAGGGACGGATAAATGGTCACCAGAACGGCACCCAGGGTTTGCGTGGCGTAGTCGATCATAGCCCATTCAATACGGTTACCGGAAACAATGGCGATGCGGTCACCTTTTTTGATGCCCAGGTTCGCCAATCCGCAGGCGATCCTTTCTCCCCAGTTTACCGCCTCTCCATAGGTAACCGATTTCCAGCTACCATCCTCTTTATAGCGATAGGCTATAAGATGTGGATTCTCCTCGCGCTTTGCCAGAAACATTGCGCCCAGGCTGCTATACTTCATAGATTCCTCCTCCTAAATGACCATTAATTATAAGTGAGTATCCCGATTAAAGTGGTAAGGCTCTTAAATTACACGATTTCCAATTCTTTTCAAGAGAAATTTAACAATAACTTAAGATTTTTGCAGTAACCGCTTTTTACGCCTTAGGAAATCCGCATAAATCTTCTCCGGACGGTAACCGAATTCCCGCTGTATTTCCATCAAATGCAATGCCTGCTCTACTATTTTCAAGGCTTCACCGTTTTTTCTCAAGTTATGCTCAAGATATTTGGCGCTTTCTTCCATGACCCTGAAGGTAAAGACCGGGTAGCGTTGTAGCTTTTGCCAGAGGGTATGGGCCTGCTCCGCCTTCCCGGCCCGTTTCAGGGCCATACTTTTCCAATAGAGATACTCCGCGCTTTCCGGTTCCTGCCCGGAGCTTTCCAGTATCTTAAAAGCCTGCAGGGGTACCGGCTTTTGTCCGGCAATAATCCGCGCAACGCGGGCCCGGGCCGCGATATCCAGTGCCAGTGCCCGGCTGTCATCAAAAATGCGGTTGAGCTTATCCAGAATAAAAATCAGAGAGCCCAGATCCGTGTCATTATGATCTATCACACGGATGATGTCCTGAATACGACCGGTCTGCAAAAAATCAAAATAGACCTGCGGAATAAAGGCGCCGGGAATATCATTATCACGCCGCCTCTCCAACAGATGCAACTCCAGCGATTGCAGATCGCAGGAAGGCAAACTGTCCTTCCAGACCCTTCTTACCGGATGAATCAGATCGATATGTTTTAATTTTTTTAAATGCAGATCCAGCCGGTTCATTAAAAACCGGCTGTTCAATACCGGAAGATCAAAGGATTTGCCATTGAATGAAACAAGATAATCAAAGGATTTAAACCAAGGGTCGAGTTTCAGAAACAATAAAGGTTCACGGCCAAAGTCCGGTAAAAAATACTGACGAATATGAATGCGTCCCTCTGCCCACCAGGCAAACCCGATTAAAAAGGCGTAAACACCGCTGCCCCCCATCAACCCCGAGGTTTCCAGATCAAAAAAAAGACAGCGTTCCAGGGCCACAGGCCGATCGAACTCTCCCCGGGAAACTATCTTCAGATCAATTTGGGAATTTATATCGGCCGCCGGTTCCGACTTCTCCCGCAGCAAAACCGGATGATCATCAAAAAGTAGGCGCGCCGAATAGTGATCACGCAAGGCAATCAGGGCCGGCGAAAGTGAGGAATGCTCCTTTTGCCTGCCCATCTCCCTCTTGTAAAAGCTCAGCTTCCGGGATATATCCATATAAAGTAATACTTTAGGTTTTGAGTTCCATAGCGTTAAGAATACGCAGCGCTGTTTCCCGGGCATTTTCATCATGCTCCAGCGTGGGGCCGATGCAGGCCGGACAGCCGTGGGTGCAAACACATCCCGCGATATGCTCGCGGGCCGCGGCAAGCAACAGCCCCTCCCGGGCATAGAGTTTTTTACTCAGACCGATGCCACCCTGATATTTGTCATAGATATAGATGACCGGATCACGGGCAAAGGGATCACGCACGACGGAGAAGATGGCAATATCGGAAACATCGCAGATAATGAACAAAGGCGCCAGATGCCTCAGGGCATAGGCGATGCTTTTTAGCCCTTCGCTTATTTCCGACTCCTTAAGTCCGTTTTTCTCCAGTACTTCCCGCGGAAATTGCAACATAAGCGCGGTGGTCTGCATTTCCAGTTCCGGCAGGTATACCCGGCCGAAGCCGATGTTTTCATGACTCTTGAATTTAATTTTCTTATAGCCTGTCACTGCCCGGGTTACGGCTACTTCCGTAAGCATCTTTTTATAGCGGGGCTCTTTTTGCTCTTCCAGCACATCCAGCACTTTGATGTCCACCTTGGTGATGGCGTCGGTGTAGTGATCGGCGTCCACCCGGTGCACGTAGGCCTTCAACTCGTCCCACTCCAGTTTATCCACAAAATAAGGAACGCCGTTATGAATATAGATGGCCTCACTGTGCAACATTTCCTGCGCGCCAAACATATCCATTTCTCCGATCACCTTATTCTGGCGCGTCGTATCCACAATGACCACATTCTCCTGGGTGCTGTTTCGCAACCCCACCTCATCGGCGGGATAAATATCGCTCATCCAGAAATACTGTCCTTCCGCTTTTCGCAAAACCCGCTCCGAGGCTAAAAAATCAAGCAGGTGGGCTGTGGCATGGGGAACAAACTCTTCATCCTCTTTAAAGGGCAGCTCAAAGGCGGCACATTTCAGATGGCTCATCAGTATGGGCAGGTTCTCCCGGTCCACATAGGCAGTTTCCGGATTCTTGCCAAAAAAGAATTCCGGCTTTTCCATCAGATATTGATCCAGGGGGGCGCTGGAAGCCACCATGATGGTCAGAGCGGTGTGCCTGCGCCTGCCTGCCCGGCCGGACTGCTGCCAGGCACTGGCGATGGAACCCGGATATCCCGCCAGTATGGCCACATCCAACTGACCGATATCAATACCCAGTTCCAGGGCATTGGTACTGACCACGATGCGAATCTCCCCGTTCTTAAGCCCCTGTTCGATCCGGCGGCGCTCCTTTGGTAAAAATCCGCCCCGGTACCCCCGGATCTGATCCTTGCGCAGCCCCAACTCTCCGGCAATATCCTGCAGATAGGTAACGATCAGCTCCACCCGCATACGGCTGCGGGCAAAAATAATGATCTGGGCACCGGTGGGGACAATCTTCCGCGTGATCTGTTTAACCTCGTTAACCACCCCCCGTCTTAAACCCAGTTCGGCATTTACGACCGGCGGGTTATACATTAAAAAATGCTTCTCGCCGGCGGGGGCTCCATTCTCATCAATAAGAGTGACCTTATCGCCGATGATGTTATGGGCCAGTTCGCCGGGATTGTGGATGGTGGCGCTGGACATGATGAACCGTGGAGAACTGCCGTAAAAGGCGCAAAGCCGCTTTAACCGGGCTATCAGATTGGCCACATGGCTGCCAAACACACCCCGGTACATGTGCAGTTCATCGATGATTACATACTTTAGGTTTTCAAATAACTTTATCCATAGGGTGTGGTGCGGCAAAATGCCCTGATGCAGCATATCCGGGTTGGTAACCACCAAATTACCGGCGGTACGGATGGTGCGACGGATATCGGCGGGCGTATCTCCGTCAAAGGTGTAGGCTTTTGTGCGCAGTTGCAGCTTACCTTTGAGGTCTTCGATTTCCTTTAACTGATCCTGGGACAGGGCCTTGGTGGGAAACAGATAGAGCGCCCGCGCTTCCGGATCGTGCATGAGGGTATTGAACACGGGAAGATTATAGGCCAGTGTCTTGCCCGAGGCTGTCGGTGTCACCACGACAACATGCTCACCCCGGGACACCGTTTCAAAGGCGGCGGCCTGGTGGGTATAAAGCTGCTTAATTCCCTTTTTCTTCAGGGATTGCACGATGGCCAGGTGGAGGTTTTCCGGAAAGGGCGCATAACGGGCCGGCCTCGGTGCCAGGGTAACCCACTTGCTAAGTCGTTGTTGAAAACCGCTATCGTTGGCAAGATAATCTATAAGCTGATCCAGATTCATGGCATTTCCATCTTTGAAAAAAAGAATATACGTATGTATACCTTTTCTGTCAAAATTCAAAGCGGGAGAGGTGTCCTGTTATCTCGCCGGTTAAGAAAAACCGGCATACGAACACTTTAGCCATCCGCCACATCCGCGAACTATTTTAGTCCTGAAAACAAGAAAGTCCACGGAAAACTCCGTGGACTTTAAGCTGTAAGGAAGGTTGTCACTTTTTCCGCATTTATTTATTCAGAGCGTTTAAGGCCTGATCGATGCTGTTCAAAACATCATACAGCACCGCGCCCGTGTTCTGTCGGCTCAGATCCATCAGGTAGAGATCATAGTTTCCGGCCCGGTTGGAATGAAAAAGGATTTTAGTACCATCGGGTGAGAATACTGGATTGAGATCATTGCCGGGATTGGAAGTCAGACGCACCGGAACCGAACCGTCACTGTTCATTAGATAAAGTTCATAGTTGCCGTCGCGATCGGAAAAGAAAACGATTTTGTCTCCGTTGGCGGAAATATCGGGAGAAAGATCATTGGCCGAAGGATTAAAGGTGATTTGTCGTTCGTTTTTACCCGTATAATCATTTTTATATATTTCAAAAACACCGCTGGCATTGTTATCATAATACAGCGTACCCTGATCCTTGTCACTGCCGGGGGCTACAACGGCGCCGCCGTCTTCGGAATCATTGTGCGTAACACGGTGCTGAAAGCGCCCGTCATTTTCCATAACATAAACCTCGCTTAACAATTGGTCAAATCGGGCTTCGCTCAAATCATCCCTTTCGGAAATGAAGGAGATCACCTGGCCGTTTTCGGAATAACGCGGCAACCAGTCATCGGAACTGTTTTGCGTTAAATTGGTCTTACGGCTTTTAGTCAGATTCCAAAGATAAATATCGCGTACCAACTGGCTGTATTCCACATCCCGGGTATCCTCTTCGGTGGAGGTGTACACAATCTCTTCGCCGTTGGGGTTAAACGCCGGATTCTCCTCGTGATAAGGCGTTTGTGTCAGGCGGGTGGAGGCGGTATCGCCCAGGGTATATTCAAACAGGTCCCAGTTACCGTCGGGATCGGCCTGGTAGATTATTTTGCTTCCATCACCGTTAAAGGAACCGAAAGCTTCGTTGGCCGGGCTGTTGACCAGCGGCGTCACCACAAAGGCGTCGGTAAACTTGGGAGCGATGCGATCAAGGTAATCATTGCCGGAAGCACTTTGCAACACCTCTTTATAGGCGGTAAAAGCACGTCGCATATCCCCCTTTTCCTCGGCGATCTCACCATATTTGAACTTAAGCTCCACATCATTGGGGTCCAGGGCCAGCCCTTCTTCCAGAAGTTTTAGGGCTTCCAGGCTTTGTCCGTTTTCGTGGTAAATCTGGGCCAGTTGCAGGCGATACTCGCTGTTTGAGGGATTATCGTCTATTTTGTCCAGCAAATCGTCAACCTGGCTCTGCACGGTTTGATCGCTAAAGGTTGGCGCTTCATTGCCGCTTTTCGATCCTGTGCAGGCCGTCATTGTAAATATAAGCGTCATCGCGCTTAGAAGGATAAGCTTCCGTAACATATTTTCTCCTGGAACTTATTTTAAAATTAACCTTTGCCTTTTATCTGGCCGATTCGTTTTTCAGCCTCTCTCTTAAGTATAAGATCGATGCCCGGCCGGTTGATAATTTCCCGGTACATGCGAATGGCATCATCAATGCGGCCCAGTTTTTCATAAGCCTGACCGGAGTAATACAGAGCGCTGGCTTCCCATTGCAGTTTGGTTTTCTTCGACAACAAGGGAATTTTTACAAATTCGGCGATGGCTTCTTCATAACGTCCGGCCTTGAGCAACGCTTCACCTATGTAATATTGAATTTCCGGTTCTTTTTCACTATCGGCGCTTATTTTAATTCTTTTAAGATAATCCACCGCATTCTGATACTGATTTAAATTAATAAAGGCCTGAGCGATTAAAATGTCCTTATCAATCCGGTCCTCGGCACGCGGAAATTGCTGTACATAGCTGCGGGCCAGGCTTTGGGCGGCATCCCAAAAGCCGGTCATGCTGTAGGTTTTTATCAGGTTGGACATCGTTTTTTGCTTAACGATTTTACCGGCGGGATATTCCAGGGCCTTTTTAAAGGCGGAGATGGCTTTGTCGTAGGCTTCTCCCCGAAAATATATGGTGCCCAGGGAATTATAGACCGAGGACAGCATATCACTATCGGGAAACTTTTGCGGGAAGGCGGACAAGATGCTCAACGCTTCCTCATGTTTGTTTAGGGTGATTTTTACCAGGGCGCTGGAATAAGCCGCATTATCGGCCCAGGGGGTATCCCCGTATTTTGAGGAAACATTTTTAAAATATTTCAGGGCCTTGGTAAAGTTCTTCTTTTTCCTGTAATATTCACCGAACTCCAGTGTAAAACGGGCAAAGTTCTGTTTGTCCCCGGCATAGCGGTTCTTGAATTGTTTCAGTTGTTTCTCCGCTTCCCCCGTCTTCCCCGCTTTTATCAAACTGACAATCAGGTGCGCATGCGCTTTTTGGGCCTCGCTGTTCTCCTTGCCGGTCAGGGAGCCGTAGAGTTCAGCCGCCTTGCTGTAATTCATCTGCTCAAAGTAGATATCCGCGCGCTGCATCTGCGCCTTTGTATAATAAGGTTCCTGATCTTTACGGATCCTGGCATACAGGTCAAGAGCCACATTCTCCTGTCCGCTTTTTCGATACAGTCCGGCCAGGGCGAAGGAGGACTGGGCCGCCAGGCCGCCCGCCGGGGCCAGCCGCAGATAAAGACCGTAAAATGAGATGGCCTTACGTGTATGTCCGTTTTGATCGTAAGCCTGGGCCAGGTAGGCCAGTTTTTCCAGTGAAGCCCCGCCATAGGCCAAGGCTGCCAGAACCGGGTCTTCCAGCAAATTTATATTCAGTCGTGTGGCTAATAGCCTGATGGCTTTCTCGTTTTGCCCGGTTAACACATAGAGACGGGCCATTTCCTCTTCCACCTCCGCCGCGACATCGGTATAGGCATATTGATCAAGATATTTTTCATACAGGGATATGGCCGCGGTATAGTCCGCCTGCCGGGCAAAGGAACGGGCCACGGCCAGCAGGGCCTTGTCCGCCCAAAAACTGTTCGGATACTCCAGGGCGATTTCCTTGTAAAGTTCCAAAGCCTCGGCGGGAGAAGCCTCCTCAATCAAACGGGCATAGTTAAAGAGATAGCTGGGATATTGCCCGGACTTTTTATAGTTCTGAATCAACCGCCGGTAGTCATCGCCGGCTACCTGTCCGTAGGCACTGTCAAAAGAGAAGGTATAGGCTTCATAGGCCAGCCACTCCTCCTTTAAGGGACTTTCAGGGTATTTGGCCAGCAGACCGGCAATATAGGATTTTATTTTGGCTAACGACACGGTGTCGCTTTCCAGGCGTGTTTTTACCATCATCCAGGAAGCCACATCCGGTTGATCGCAGGTCTCAATATTCTCGACCGCTTTGCGGAAGTTCTCCATGGCCCGGCCCCGATAGGCCCTCTTTTCACTTTCCCCCAGGGCGGGAGCTTCCGACAGGCGGTCATAGACCCTTCCCAGCCATAGATATGCCAGCCCTTTTTGCGCAGGTGTTTTTTGGGTGGCAATTTCAAATACCCGGGCCGCGGTGTCATAGTCTTTCAGGTCTTCAAAATAGATACGCCCCAGGCTGATGAATCCTGATTGTTGTTCGCCCATCAGGGCCTGTAAGTTGAGCCTGGCCAATCCCCGAATGGCTTTGGTTTCATTGAGCAGATCAAAGTTCTCGATATTTTGCTTAATCTCCAGGGCCTTTTCCACATAGCGGCCCGCCGGATAGCGGGTAATAAGCTTATTGATGGCTTTAAGGGCATCATTATAGTTTTTTAACTGATAGTGGGTTTCCGCCAGATAGAAATACAGCTCATCCACCTTATCACCGGCGCGGGACAGGTTTTGCATATCTTCCAGCAGATTCAGAAGCTGCTGCCACCGGCCTTCCTGCCTTAGGAAACGCGCCTGCCAGTAACTCAGCTCCCTGGGGACGTCCCGGGAATCAGAGACAATCAGCCGCAGGCCGGCCCCGGCCTGTCGGCTATCCAGAAGCAATTCCAATAAACGATTGCGCACACCGCCGGCCAAAAAGGAAAAGAGAGGATGCAATTCATCCAGCATTTTCAAAGCCTGGGTCTGATTTTGCTGATAATGAAAGGCAAGAAATCTTTTCAGGATAAGATAAGCCTGAAGAGAATCGGAAGCCTGCTGAACAGCGGCATAGCTTTCTTCGGCCAGGGCATATTTCTTATCGGCAAAATACAAATCGCCTTTTAACACGGCAATTTCCGCGGCCAGTGTCTTGTCGGTGTTTACCCGTTCGGCGCTGCTTAAATACTTCAGTCCGGCCTTTTGATCCCCTTGCCCCAGCGCCAGCCGGGCGCCAAGCATGGCGGCCTTAACCGCTTCCGGACTTTGACCGAAATCCCGGAGGATACGATCGAAGTTTTCCAGGGCCTTTTGATCAAGTCCCTTAAGCAGATCGGCGCGTCCCTTCAACAGCAGGGCTCCGGCATATTCCCCGGAGGAGCTGTCTTCCAGCAACAAGGCATCTATCATACGCTCGGCCGAGGCCAGATCGTTCCGCTCCAGATATATTTCCGCCAGGCGTAACATGGCAGCGGGTCGCTCCTTACTGTCCGGATAGCGATCCAAAACGGCCTGTAACAAAACGATGGTACTTTTCACATCCCCGCTCAGCCGGCGCTCCCGCGAAGCCCGCAACAGGCTTTGTGGCGCAAGGGCATGCGTGGGGTACAAGGTTTTCACGGTTTCGAAGGCCTTGGCGGCTTCGGCGTGTTTTTGCAGGGCCTGATAGCAGTCACCGACCTTAAACCAGGCTTCCGCCGCTCTCGGGCTTTTGGGATACTCCAGAGCCAGGCTTTGAAACTCAACCCGGGCCTTGGTATAGTCCTTTAAATTGTACAGGGACATGCCGGCATAGAATTTGGCTTCATCCACATTATTACTGCCGGGGTAGGTGTTGTAATAGCGGATAAATTGTTGAGCGGCCAGATCGTAGAACTTTTGTTCATACAATTTCAGGGCATAGGAAAAGTCATTGCCGCTATTGGATTGGGCTGTGGTAAACAACGGTATCCATAACAGGAAAAGCGCTGTCATTCGATATGCAATTTTCATGGGCGTAGGTATTCTATTCTTCCAAAGGTGTTAAGTTAGCAAATTCCTTGATAAGCTTTTTGGTAATACCTTCATCCGTAAAGTCAACACTGATTTTCATGCGGTCGCCCTGTCCTTCCAGTTGGCGGACGATCCCCTTGCCAAAGGTGGCGTGATAAACTTTTTGACCCACTTTATACGTATCATCGGTGGATTGGTTCTCCACTTCACGGGTAAGATAGCTTTTCACCTTGGTTTTGTGGCGGCGACTGCGGCCATAGTCGGATGAGGCCGAGGCCGAGTTATATCCGGTCACATGTAACAGGTCCCGCGGAATTTCATCGAGAAACAGTGATGGCATGGTTTTATTAAAGCTGTTGTTCCGGCGTCGGGAGCGGCTCATGGAAAGGTACAAACGTTCCTCGGCACGGGTCATGCCCACATACATCAGGCGACGCTCTTCCTCCAACTCGTTCAGATTGGCAGAATTCCGCTGCAGAGGCATAAGGCCCATCTCCAAACCGGTGATAAACACCACCGGAAATTCCAGCCCCTTGGCCGCGTGCAAGGTCATCAGCGTTACCGAGTTATCTTCCGTATTCATGCGGTCAATATCGGTCATCAGACTGACCTCTTCCAAAAAGGATTCCAGATCGGCTTCGCGTCCTTCTTCCCGCCGGCGTTCATCAAATTCCTCTATGCTGCGGAACAGTTCCTGAATATTCTGCACTCTGCTCTCGCTCTCATACTGGTCATATTCGGTTTGATAGTGGTGCATGATGCCCGACTCCGCCGCAAGTGTGGAGGCCAGTTCCACCGCGGAGATTTCCGTACTGAGCTTTATAAACTTGGTGATCAGATTATAAAAACCGGTCACACGCTGGCTCATGGCCGGGGAGATGGAAGCCACCTCTTCCACACGGCCCAACCCTTCAAACAGGGGAATCTGCTCCAGCTCCGAAAATTTTTCAATTTTCCCGACGGTCGTATCTCCTATGCCGCGCAGGGGGAAATTTATGATACGCTTCAGGGCGATACTGTCCCGCTGGTTGACAATAAGTTTCAGGTAACTGACAATATCCTTTATCTCCTTGCGCTCATAGAATTTTACACCACCCACCAGTTTATAGGAGATGGCGTTTCGGCGCAGGGTATCCTCGATGATCCGGCTTTGCGCATTGGTGCGGTACAGAATGGCGATATCCTTAAAGCTGCGTTTGCGGGTAAACACTTCATCATGGATTTTCTCCAGCAGCTTCTTGGCCTCGTCCAAATCCGTTTGTCCCACCAGCACTTCCAGCTTTTCCCCGTCGGGGCGTTGTGTCCATAAGTCCTTCCCCAGGCGTTCGGTGTTGTTTTTTACCACGGCGTTTGCCGCCAGCAATATATTTTTATTGGAACGGTAATTCTCTTCCAGTTTAAAAACGGTGGCGTCTTTATAGTCCTTCTTAAAGTCAAGAATATTGGAAATATCGGCGCCGCGCCAGCCGTAAATGGCCTGGTCTTCATCCCCCACCACACAAAGATTCTTATGATCCTTAACCAGTTCCTTAATGAACAGGTATTGCGCCTTGTTGGTATCCTGATACTCATCGACCATCACATAACGGAAACGGTCGGCATATTTTTTTCGTATATCGGGATTTTCCTTGAACAGCTCGATCGGTTTTATCAGCAAGTCGTCAAAATCCAGGGCATTGTTTTCCTTGAGGAATCTTTGATAGGAGAGATAAATGGAAGGCAGGTACTCATCCAGCCCCTGACGATCTTCGATGGCATATAAATCCTCGGGGAACAGAAACTGGTTTTTCACCCGGGAAAGGCGGTTTTGAATCATCTTCGGCGTATAAAGCTGTTGCGGCACGGAGAGGGTGCTGATCACCTTTTTAACCGCCCGGGCCTGATCATCCACATCGTAAATGGTAAAACTGCGTGTATAGCCCATCACCTCCGCTTCTATACGCATAATGCGGGCACAGATGCTGTGGAAAGTACCGATCCACAGCCCGTTCACGGCCGAACCGATAAGAGATTCCACCCGCTCCTTCATTTCGCGCGCGGCTTTGTTGGTAAAGGTTACGGCCAGAATATTTTCAGGAGCCACCCCTTTTTCTTCTATCAGATAGGCCATGCGTGCCGTCAGCGTGCGGGTTTTGCCGCTACCGGCGCCGGCCAGTATGAGTACGGGACCTTCCGTTCGTTCCACCGCCGCCCGTTGTTGCGGATTTAAACTGTCTAATGTTAATGCCATAGAGTACTTATTTTTGGTTATTCCGTTGTTTTCGTTTTACAATGCGCCTTACACGGTCAAATTGGGCCTTGGCCTTAAGATGATCCTTAAGCCGGGTGGTGAAGGTATGACTTCCATCTCCCACGGCGACCATGTAAAGATAATTGGTTTTTTCTGGAAACAAAACCGCCAAAATGGATTTTTTTCCCGGATTGTTGATCGGCCCCGGAGGCAATCCATAGTGTAAATAGGTATTGTAAGGTGATTCAATCTCAAGGTCCTTAAAAAGCAAACGTCCGGGAGGTCCTTCCTTTATGTATTGAATAGTTGGGTCCGCCTGAAGCCTCATGTGCCGTTTAAGCCGGTTTAAATAAAGGGATGCGATTATGGGACGTTCCGCATCCAGGAGGGCTTCGCCTTCGACTATAGAGGCCAAAGTTAATACCTGATGACGATTTAAGCCAATATTTATCATCGCCCTCCGGGCCGAATCGCTTTTAAATATTTCCAGACACTTGCCGACCAGAATCTTTAACAGTTGTTCTTCGCGGATGTTATACTCCAGGAAATAGGTTTCCGGCAACAAATAACCTTCCAGGGCGGGCACATCCAGCCCCAGGCTTTTTATAAAAGCGGGATCGTGAGCCAGTTCAAGAAAACGTTCGGCGGACAGGCCCGGCTTTTTCCCGATATAGGCGGCGATCTCCTTTAAACTCCACCCTTCCAGCAAGGTGATTTTATAGCGTTCCGCCCGTGCCCCTATCAAATATTCCACCATTTGATAATGGTTCAGGTTACCGGGAACGGCAAAAACCCCGGCTCTTAACTTCTTTTCATATCCCAGATATTTTACAAAATAGGTAAACAGCTTTTTGTTTTTGATCAAATCGTGGGCTAAAAGGGAGTCCCCGATTTGGCTGAGCGTTGCCCCTTGCGGAATACGCAAGGTTACTTTCTGTTCAACGGAGCTCTCGTCCACCGGTGTAAAATAGTTTAACAGGGCCATCACCAACCACGGTAATACCGGGAAGGCCACGATCAGGAGTTTTTGCCACCATTTAAATCTTTTATAATTGGTACGAATCTGGGTCGTGTTCACTAAGAATTGCTCTCACGTTCTTGTCTTCGGGATTCATCAATAATACGTTCAAACAAACGTCCGATGGCCTCATCGCTCAAAGGACCCTGATTGACCGTCTTTACATGGGCGATAACCTGTTCCTCCCGGGTGGGGACGTATATGGGCCAGTTAACTTCTTTTTTTATCTGCCCGATCTTCATGGCCGCCAGGGCCCGCTTGTTCAGCAAACGGACGATCTCTTCATCCGCGGCATCAATTTCTTTACGAAAACGGCTGATTCTTTGCTTAATCATATCATCCGATTGACTCATATTCGGCCACTCTGCTTATAATTATAGTTCATCAGGGGGCTAATCTCAGTGTTGATAGTTTTTTATAATCTCTTTTATGGTTGGATCCGCCGGCAACTCCAGCCCAACCGGAAGCTGACGAACAGTTATGCGCGTCTTGCCGGCTTCCTTTTTCAAAACGATTCTGCTCACATACTCACCGTCGGCGCCGGGGCAAACCAACCGGATATGGCCATACATTTCATTTATGGCCAGCTGCTCATGCGCCAGCAGCACCACATCCCAGGACGGATATTTTTTCAGCAGGCCGGGCAAATATTTACGTTCGCCGTGATAAATCAGCACCTTGTAGTCGGTTCCGCTTATGGCCTTAACCGCTTTGTCAAACCGCTGCTTTTCCGGCTCAAGAAAATCCTTCACGGGGCCCATTTGCCGGTTTTTCATCTCCAGATAGGATGTAACGCCCACTACACGTCCTTTGTGTTTAAAACACTTATAACTGTCCGCTCCGGCATAGGTCTTTATGCGGGTATTCCCCTGAACAACAGAAGAGCCAAAGCGGGATAAGGCCTTGATCAGAAAAGGGCGTCCTTCACTAAACTCCTGGTCGGCAACGGTAAAAACATCCGGTTGTAAAAGCCCATAAATAGAGACCAGGGCCTTATTCAACTCCGGATAGCTGTAGGCGTTAAAAGCATCTCCTCCGTCAAAGAACAGGGTATAATGTTTTTTGCGCTCCCTATTTAACAAAGTGGAAAAATGATCAAGTCCTCCCAGAGGCGGGTCACCGCAGCGGCAATTATCGATGTTTCCGTTCAGATTTGCAGAATAGATAATCACCATGCTGTCCGCCGGGGAAGAATTTAGGGTAGCTGCATTTTCCTTCGAGTGCTGAGCAACACAAAAGAGCGGGATGAACAGCAAAAGTAACAAAACGAAACGGTGTTTATTGAAAAAGAATCTGATCACGCCTTTGACCTGTAGAAATAATTTTTACGGGTATTTTAAGAAAATCTTCAATAAAAGCGATATAATCGCGTGCCGACCGGGGGAGTTCCTCCACGGAAGAACATGCCGAAGTGGCCTCACTCCATCCGGGCAATGTTATATATACCGGTTCGATGCTTTCCTGTTCCACAGGATCGGCCGGAAAGGTAGCCAGCTCACGCCCCTCCAGCTTATAGGATATGGCCATTTTCAGTTCGGACATACCATCCAGCACATCTATTTTAGTCAGGGCCAGTTGCGTTAAACCATTGATATGCATGGAATAACGCAGAGCCACCAGATCAAGCCAGCCGCAGCGCCGGGGCCGGCCGGTTGTGGCGCCGTATTCCCCTCCCCTGTCACGCAACAGAGTTCCGGTCGCTCCCTTTAACTCCGTGGGAAACGGTCCGTTGCCCACCCGGGTTAAATAGGCCTTGGCCACGCCGATCACCTCCGTATGTTGCGTGACCAGCCCCAGGCCGGAACCTACAAAGGCCCCGCCGGCAACCGGATGGGATGAGGTGACGAAAGGGTAGGAACCATAGTCGATATCCAGCAAGGCGCCCTGGGCCCCTTCCACCAGAATGGCCTCCCCTTGTTGCAGGGATTGTTGCACCCGGTCGATCGTTTCGGAAATATACGGTTTTATGGCCCGGGCGTAGACCGCGGCCTGTTCCAGTATTTCATCCGTATTTAAGGGTTGTTCATGGTAATATTGCTCAATCAGGAAGTTCTTTTGTTTCATGTTTTCGCGGATGCGCTCTTCCCGGATGGTATCGTTCAGCAAATCCACGGCCCTTAAGCCGGTGCGATTGTATTTATCCACATAGGCCGGACCGATACCGCGCCCCGTGGTGCCTATTTTTTGCTTGCCCATTAGCGTTTCTGAACAGTTATCCAGCTTTTTATGATAAGGCAGAATGATATGTGTGCGCGGAGATATGATCAGACGGCCTTCCGTTTTGATACCCGCCTTATGCAATATCTCAACTTCCGCCATGAAGGCTTCGGGATCCAGCACCACTCCGTCACCGATTATACAGGTAACATCCGGCCTGAGAATTCCGGAAGGAATCAGATGAAGGACATATTTGGTTTCGCCGATAAACACCGTGTGCCCGGCATTGGCGCCCCCCTGGTACCGTAAAACCATATCGGCGCCGGCACTGAGTACATCTATGATTTTACCTTTTCCCTCATCACCCCACTGAGCACCGACTACAATAGAAACAGACATTTTTTTACTCCAAAAAAAAACTCCGGCTTTTTATAAACCGGAGTTTAAGAAACAGATGCTATAAATTAAAATCTTTGTAAAGCTTCCTCTAAGTTTTCAGCAATGTCAAACACACTCACCAGTTTGGTAATCTTGAGAAGGTTTAATATCCTGTCCGAAACATGAGTCAGTATCAATTGTCCGTCATTGTTTTTCAGGGTTGTTACGGTACCGATTAAAATACCCAACCCGGAACTGTTCATCCATTCCACACCGGCAAGATCAATAACGATCTTTACCTTATGCTCGTCAATATATTTGTTTATCCGGTCATTGAGTTGCCCGGCTTCGGGCCCGCCCATAATTTTACCGGAGAGAGCAATAACAACAACGCCATCCTGTTCTTTTACATCAATAGTCATGGATATCCTGTCAGGCTTTTTTAAATTTCCAGTCGATTACAATCGGGCTGGCAATGAAAATGGATGAATAGGTACCGATGACAATACCGATGATCAAAGCCAGGGCAAAGGTACGCAACACCTCGCCGCCGAAGAAGTATAGTATTATGACCACGAGCAAGGTTGTGGTTGAGGTCATTATGGTACGCGACAGAGTTTCATTGATACTGCGGTTTACGATTTCCACAATATCCGAGGAACGTTTACTGCTGGCCTTCAGATTCTCACGAATGCGGTCAAACACAACGATGGTATCGTTCAGGGAATAACCGACAATGGTTAACACCGCCGCGATAATCGGCGCCGATATCTCGATATCCAGCAGGGAGAACAAGCCGATGGTTATGGTGACGTCATGCACCAAAGCGGCAATCGCACCCACCGAGAAGCGAAACTCAAAACGCCACATGATATAGAAAAGAATGAGTATCATGGACCAGAATATGGCCAGGAAAGCATCAATAATCAGCTCATGCCCCACCTTGGGACCCACCTTTTCCGTGCGTTGCTCTTCAAAAGCGTTGTCCGGCATGGCTTTTCGAATGGCATCCTCAACGTTATGGCTGATTGTTTCCAGATCGAACTCACTGCCCACGCGGATGGCCACTTCATTTTTAGCGCCGAAATGCTTTATCTCGGCATCTTTCATGCCCAAACTGGCGATGGCGGAGCGGATATCCTGTATGGAAACGTCCTTTTCGAACTTAAGTTGAAGTAAAGTACCGCCGGTAAAGTCAATGTTATATTTAGGTCCACCGTGAAGAATCAGGGAAATAATGGATAACAGAATGAGTGTTCCACTCAGAATATAACCCATTTTCCGCTTGTCCACGATATTGTAATGTGTATCTGTGAAAAATTGCATCGAACTGTTTTTCTCCTTTTCCGCTTCCGTCGTTTATATACTGAGTTTTTTTATTCTGGTATTTTCCAAAAGCAGGTTAAAAATAACCCTGGAAACAAAAATTGCCGTGAACATACTGGCGGCAATACCAATCATCAACGTTACGGCAAACCCCTTAATCGGCCCGGTACCATAGGTATATAAAACCAAACCGGCAATAAAGGTGGTCACATTGGCATCCATAATGGTAATAAAGGCCTTGCCATAGCCCTGATCCAGCGAAGCACGGATGGTTTTGCCCTTGCGCAATTCCTCACGCACCCTTTCAAAGATCAGTACGTTGGCATCCACGGCCATACCGATGGTTAAAATGATACCGGCAATTCCCGGCAGGGTCAGGGTGGCCCCCAGGGAAGCCATTACCGCCATAATAAAAACGATGTTAAGCACCAGGGCCAGATCGGCGATAAAACCGGAGCCTTTGTAATAGAGCACCATGAAAAACATAACCACCAGCAGACCCAGAAAAGCGGAATAGCTGCCGGCCACGATGGAGTCATGCCCCAGGGACGGACCGACCGTACGTTCTTCGATGATTCTTACCGGCGCGGGTAAGGCACCGGCCTTCAATACGATACTCAGGTCTTTGGCGTCCTCAAAGGTATCCATTCCGGTAATCCGGGCGCGGCCCGATGTTATTTTAGCCTGCAAGGTCGGCGCCAAAACAACGCGTTGATCGAGGATAATCGCCAGACGCTTCTGAATATTCGCTCCCGTAACCCGGGCAAAAACCCGCGAACCTTCATCGCTGAAAGTTAATGAAACCTCATATTTCCCCATGGAAGCCGGGTCATTGGGGCTGCCGGTTTGCGGCCGGGCATCCACGATATATTCACCCGTGAGTTCCTGTTTTTTATTGACCAGGAATACCTGCAGATAATCACCGTTGGCTACTTTTTTTGATCCCCAGAGAAATTGAGCGCTTCCCGCCTCCTCGGCTATGATTTTTTTAATTTCAGGAAGAGATATAATACGTTTGAACTTGTTTTCCTTATCGGCCGGTACCAAAAGCGTGCTTCTGTCCCGCGGATCCTGGAAAAACAAATTCGCCTCAAATAAAGAACCGGTACTGTCTTCGCCCGTAGCGGTTGTACCGGCCTTTGGCTGCTTTTGCTCGGCAAACAGCTCTTCCAGAGCCGTGGAAGTCGTGTCTTTCTTCTCATCCTTTAGCTGGCTGCTGGTATCTTCGGGGGCTATTTTGGAGGCAATAAACTTGTTGATCTTGATGGCGACATTACTGGTAACCTCGGGGTCTTTCAGCAACTTAAATTCAAGCAATGCGGTTTTACCGATCAACTCGCGTACACGCTTGGGGTTGGTTACACCGGCCAGCTCGACGATGATCCGGCTGTTACCCTGTTTTTGAATCGTTGGTTCCGAAACCCCAAACTGATCCACACGGTTTCGCAGGATTTCCAGGGAACGATCCACCGCTTCTTCCGACTGGGTGTAGAGATATTGCAGAACATCCTCTTCTTCCCGGCGTTCGGAGTTTCCATAGTAACGGGCGATATTCATGCCCTCGGCTTTTAATTTTTCATTGAAAATCTCAATAATATCGCCTTCGGTTCCTTTAACCTCCCGCGCGGCGGCATCCAGGGCCTGGACAAATTGAGGATTTTTATTTTTGGCCAATTTTTCCAGAAGTTCCTTAATATCAACCTCTAAAACTACGTGCATCCCTCCTTGCAAATCCAAACCGAGGCTGATAGCTTTTGACTTTAAAGCGTTATAGCTGTCAGGATCATTCTTTTCGAATTCTTTTGCTTCGGCGTCTGTCATCATACTTAAACTGATCGTAGGATACAGGAGATAAATGGCGAGCGCAAAAACAAACAAAATAATAGCTAAACGCGTCGTCGTATTCTTTTTCATTAAACCGTAAAACCTCCAGTGTCTATAAATAAAATATATGTGATTTTGTCATTAATCCAGGTATGGGTCGTTGGATTAACAAAAGAATGCAAATTTAGAGCTACGCCCTTCTAAAGTCAAACAAAATTCCGATCTCTTAATATGAGGGAAATCTATGAGAGTAATCGGCGGAAGCTTTCTTCGTCAATTACCGTTATTCCGAGTTGCAGCGCCTTTTTGAGCTTGGAGCCGGCCTTTTCTCCCGCCAGAACATAATCGGTTTTTGAAGAAACCGAACCGCTAACCCTGGCTCCGGCCTCTTCCAGCATCCTCCGCGCCTCCTCGCGGCTAAGTGTTGGCAGGGTTCCGGTCAGGACGAAGGTTTTCCCCTCCAGAGGGCCCGGCCCGCCGGTTCCGCCGGACACGGATTCCATATTGACCCCGTACTTTTTCAGCTCGGCTATAATCCTCCGGTGTGCGGGCTCCCGGAAATATTGCACGATACTTTCCGCCATGACAGGCCCGATACCTTCAATGGCGGTAAGGTCTTCTTCCGTGGCCTCCATCAATTCTTCCAGCGTATGAAAATGTTTTACCAGTTCCCTGGCGGCATTGATGCCCACAAAGGGAATACCGAGGGCAAAAATCAACTTAAACAGCGGTTGTTTTTTACTGGCTTCGATTCCGGCGATAACATTGGCGGCGCTCTTATCCCCCATGCGCTCCAGCGAGGCAATATCCTCCTCCCGCAAGCGATAGATATCGCTGATATCCCTGAGTTTGCCTTCCTTTACCAGCGCTTCCACCAGGGCGACACCGAATCCGGCCATATCCATGGACTTGCGATCGACATAATGTTCGATACGGCGCATCACCTGTTCCGGACAATGATAATTAGGACAGCGCAAGGCCACCTCGCCCTCTTTTTGGATAAGTGCTGTCTGGCAGGAGGGACAAAGAAGCGGAGCTTTTGTGGGGGGCAGCCCGGCAGGCCTTTTTTCCGTTACGACCCTGACCACCTTGGGTATAATGTCTCCTCCCTTTTCCACCACCACCGTATCCCCGGCCCGTATATCCTTACGCAGGATTTCATCCATGTTGTGCAAGGTGGCCCGCGCGACCTGCGTGCCCGCCAGCCAGACCGGTTCCAGTTCGGCCACGGGTGTCAGGGTTCCGGTGCGCCCCACCTGCCAGGTAATCTCCTTTATCAGGGTCTCGGCCTGCATGGCCTGAAATTTATAGGCTATGGCCCAGCGCGGACTTTTAGCGGTGCTGCCCAGTTTTTCCTGCTGTTGCAGATCGTTTACCTTTACCACCACGCCATCTATATCATAATTCAGTTCCGCCCTTTTCTTCTCCCATTGGCGCACATAGCCGATAACGGCCTCCATATCCCGGCACAGGCGGTAGTGGGGATTAACCGGAAAGCCCAGCCGCTCCATTTTTTTTAAATTTTCCAGGTGGGTACTTTCCATGAAGCTCTCCGGGCCGTACAGGCCGTAACAAAACATACTCAGACGACGGGCGGCCACTTCCCGCGCGTCCTGCATCTTCAGGGTTCCTGCCGCCACATTGCGCGGATTCATATAGAGCTCTTCCCCTTTTCCGGCCCGTTCGGCATTGATGCGCTCAAACTCATCCCGGGGAAGGTAAACCTCCCCACGCACTTCAAGCACAGCGGGATGATCGTTGCCCCTGAGCTTCAGGGGAATGGCCCTTATGGTGCGCAGATTGGCCGTGATATCATCGCCCTGACGACCATCGCCACGTGTGGCCCCCCGGATAAAATATCCGTTTTCATATAACAGGCTGATGGCCAGGCCGTCGATTTTGAGTTCGGCGACATATTCTACCCCGTCTTCCGCACCCAACAAATTGTGAATCCGTTTTTCAAAATCCCCGAAATCCTTTTCATCATAACTGTTGGAGAGTGAAAGCATGGGGAAACGATGCTCCACGGTGGGGAATTTCTTTGTCGGCTCACCCGAAACCCGCTGTGTCGGCGAATCGGGCGTTACCCACCGCGGATGCTTCTTTTCAAGGGCTTCCAGTTCTTTCATCAGGTTATCATATTCAAAATCGGAGATTTCCGACACGCCCCGCACATAATAACTGTGATCATACCGGTTGATTAGCCGGCGTAATTCTTCCATGCGTTTTTTTGCAGACATCGCTTACTCCCACGATAGAAAAAGGGTTCGGAACCAAGAGGATGCGTTTGTTGATAAGACGGCGGCAAACCGCCCGGCCTAAAATAAGAATAAAAAGGAACATGATGCTAAAACATTGGCAAGAGAGTACAAAAATTTATAAACTTGGCCATGCATATAAAGGCCAAGAACCGTAAAGCTTTAGCACTGTTTTTTATATCCGCCCTGTGGGGCTGTACCAATCCCTTTACCACCAGGGAGAGTCAGGTTGAAAAACCCGATGTGGGCAGCGAGACGGGGATATATGAAGAGCCGACCCGGGCCGAGAATATCCTTGTCAATCTTTCCCGTTCCATTGAGCAAAAAAATGTACAGCGCTATATGGATAATTTTTCCGATCCGGCGCAGGGCGCGGAAAAAGGCTTCACCTTTGTCGGCGATGCCGCCTTTCAGGATCAGTTGATCGGTTCCTGGACGCTCAGCGACGAGGAAACCTGGTTCCGCAATCTGATATTCCCCGTACGGGGGCGTAGTCCGGTGATCCGCTTCAGCTATGTGGATTCCCTGCCCCGCCTGCAACCCATTTCCGCCACCTCATTCGAGGACTCCGTGGAAACCGATCTGTTTCGCTACCGTTTTACCCTGGCGTACCCCGACTCCACCCAGGTTGTGGAGGGATTGGCCCGCATGCGTCTTTTCCGTTCCTTAAATACCGCCCGGGAACCCTGGCTGATTTACTACTGGGAAGACCGCGCCCTGGACGGCGCTACCGGCAAATCCTGGACCGCCCTAAAGATCAGGAACCGGTAACATGTTGTTCAAAACCCTCCTCCTGCTTCTGATTATGTTAACCGCCTTCGGCTGCAATCCCTTTGCCCCCCGGCTGGATGAAGACCTGAACAGCGTGGCGGAAATCCTGACCGGGCAGGAAACCCCGCAGGAAGTTATGACCAACTTCGAGTATGCCTATAATTTTAAAGACTCCCTGGTATACAGCGATCTTCTTGACAGCGCCTTTATCTTCGTTTCCAAAAACTATTCCACCGATCCGGTAACCGATATTATCTGGGGCCGGGACACGGATATCCGCACCACCGTACGCTTATTTCGACATTTTCAAACAATTCGCTTAAATTGGGGCGGAACCATTCGAGAAATCTTTCTTGACGACGACAGCAGTCTGGTGGAATTGAAACAGGTGTTTCAGCTTACTTTTGACGGAGGCCGGGAAGTGCCGACGCTCAACGGGGAAGCTCTTTTTATTTTACAACGCAAACCCGGCGAAACCATTTGGAAGATCATCCGCTGGGAAGATTTATCAACCTTTTAACGGAGGCACAATGCAGCGTATCGCTTTTGATGTAGACCCTATTGCCCTGATCCGAAATACCATGGGCACAAGTGAGCCCGACCCGGTAAACGCGACCATTATGGCCGAAATCGGTGGCGCCGAGTCCATAGTTTGTTATTACCGGGATGACGAAAAAACCGTCACCCAACGGGATTTGCGTTTATTGAAAGAATTGGTGAAGACCCATCTTAATGTCCGCGTAAACCTTACCGAAGAACGCATCCGCCAGCTTATCGCCCTGAAGGTGGATATGGTGACTTTTGTCGCTCCCGGGGAAGTCAACACCTTAAAACCGTCACCGCTTTCCATAGACAGCTACGGATCGGCCTTGCAGAATTATGTGGCGGAGTTGCGTTCCAACAACATTTTAAGCTCCGTGCTGATCCGGCCGGAACTCGCCGAAATCAAGGGCGCGGGTAAGCTGGAGTTTGACTATATCGAGCTGGATGCTTCCGCTCTGGGTGAGGCCGATGACATGGCGGCCGAGGTCGATCTGCTCGAAAATCTTTCCGGTTTGATGCTGGCGGCCGGGAAACTGGGACTGGGCATAAATATTTCCGGCGCCATCGGTTACGATAATCTTCGTGATATTGCCGAGTTGAGCTATATCGAAGACATCATTGTTGCCGAGCCGGTGGTTAACAAGGCCTTGTTCATCGGCATCGAACATGCCATCCGTGACCTAAACTCCTTACTGTAGCCCCGAAACGATGAAAACGGTTTATTTTCTGCTCATTTTGCTGAGTTGTACTGTGTACGGCCGGGGAGAGTTATTTCCCTTTACCGCCGATACAGCCAGGATCGCCGACAGCACGCATATACGGCTGGACCGGCTGAGCAACTGGCAGGGAGATAAACAAATCCCCGGGGCACGCCCCCCTTTCGCCGCGCTGGGGTATGACACCTTGCGCTTTAGCGCGACATTTAAGCTGAAGGCCAGGCAAACCGACAACTATATCTTTTATACGGGCGGTTTTCCCGGCAGCGCGGCCATCTTCATAAACGGCCGGCGCATTGTGAAAACCCGTATGCCCTGGATCCCCGTGGAAAAGCCCATCGACAGCGGCATATTAAAAACGGGCAGCAACACCGTCACCCTGGTACTGACCTCCCGGTCCGAAATTTTTCCGGTTTTCACCCATCTGTACACCTCACCGCCCTTTATCGCCCTTTTCCAGCCTTTTGGCATAAAGCGCCGGCCGGCGCCGCTGATCGACCGCTTCAGTTACACCGTTACGGAAATCAAGAAAAAGGCCCGGATTGTCTTTAGCTACACCATCGAAAACAAGCTAAAGAAAAAAGCAGGTTATGCCGTGGAAGAAACCGTCACCGATGACAAGGGGACCCTGCTGTACCGGCGGCGCAAGAATCTGCAGGCGGGAACGGGAAAATACCGCATGGAGCTTAAGCTGGATACCTCACGGATGTGGACGGCGGCAAACCCGCGATTTGTCACGGTTACCCTCGGTATAAAACGCTATCAACAGCTTATTGAAAAGAGGAGCTATCGAACCGGGATACGTTACGCCCGTTTTTTAAACGGCCGTTTTTTTGTCAACGGACGCCGTGAGCGGATCATCGGCCTGAACTTTTATTTTAATCCCCGGGAGATGAGCGGTAAAAGCATAACGGCCTACTACCGAAAACAACTGACAACCCTGAAACAGGCCGGGTTCAATGCCGTACGCTTTCCCGGATATATGCCCCCGGAAACGGTGTTAAATACAGCCGACACACTGGGATTGATGATTTTCGCCGAGCTGCCCCTCCGCCGCTACTCCCCGCATGTGCTGCAAAACGAGCAACTGTTAAATGCCACGCGCTCGGCCATACAATCGGTTTTAACCATGCTGGGCCGTCACCCCTCTCTTTTTGCCCTGGGAATGGGCAATGAAATGGAGACTCAAAATCCGGTCATTCAGCGTTTTTATATCATCAGCAGTGAAGTGGAACAGCGCCCGGCCCCCCTGCTCACCTATCTTTCACCGGCGGGGGCGGTAAAATCCGCCGGGTTGCCGGTTGATTTTTATATGTATCTTAAATATGCCTTACAGGATACGGTACGCCTTCAGCCGCGTCTCATCGCATTCCTGCCGGGCAATGTCGGGCAAACCATCATCCGCAATCGTGACGAAATGCCGGAAGATTTTATAATACGCAAAACAGCCTGGCTTAAATCCTGGCTGGCCGAACATGGCCAACTTTCCGGCAACGGGTATTTTATTGACGCCTACAACGATCAACCGGTGCGCTTTGCCTTATCCAGGCCCTCCGCGGAGCAACCCTTTGGCCTAAATGCCGCCGGTCTGTTTCCCGACGGCCGGCCCGTATTTAAAGCCCTGAGTCCGGATACCGGCCAAGCGCTTCTGACTCCGGCATCAAAAAAACCCGATAACTTTTTTGCCCTGGTCCTCTTTTTCTGGACTCTTGTCTTTCTCTTCTTCTATCGCCGTTATCCGCGTTTCCGGGATAACTTTAGCCGCGCCCTGCGACACAGTTACGGTTTTTATGTCGATATGCGCGAGCGGCGTATCATACCGGTTTTCAATACGCTGATGATTGGACTGAATACCGTCATGGTGCTGTCGGTTCTTCTGGCCTCAACCGTCTATTATTATAGCGGGAACCATTTCTTCAGGGAAATGCTGGCCATTTTGTTCCCCGATAAGGAGTTGTATTATCTTCTGTTAAGTTATTCGTCCCATCCCTGGCTTATTCTGCTGATCTTCATGCCGCTTATATTTATCCATCCCCTGATTACCGGCATATTTATCAAAGTCTACGCCCTGTTGCGCCGGCGTTATGTCCGTTTCCGTCAAACGATCGCCATCGGCATGTGGGCCGGGGCGCCATTTGCCTTTTTTATGCCGCTCAGCCTGGTCTCCTATCATATACACTATTATCAGCAATACACGGGCCTGTTATGGCTGATCGCCCTGTTCTTTATATTGTGGACACATTACCGGCTGATCAATGGCATACGCGTTTTAATGGTTGTTCCCTTTGGTGTTGTCTTTCTTATTCTTTTCTTGAGTTATATCATCCCTTTGGTTATCTTCTTTGCCTTTTTCAACCCACAACCCCTTTGGTTTGAACAACTTCAGTCACTAATAAATTCACGGATGCTTTTTTAAATATTATGTACCTATCACAGTTACAAATTCATGGTTTTAAATCCTTTGCCAATAAAATCAAATTAGATTTTGACTCCGGACTTACGGCTATTATCGGCCCCAACGGTTCGGGAAAGTCAAACATTGTCGATGCCATCCGCTGGGTGCTTGGAGAGCAGCGCGTCAGCAACCTGCGCAGCGACAAAATGGAAAGCGTTATCTTCAACGGTACCAAAACCCGCAAGCCGATGGGCATGGCCGAAGTCTCATTGACCATACAAAACAACCGCAACATTCTGGATACGGAATTTGACGAGGTGGTGATTTCCCGGCGGCTCTACCGTTCCGGTGAAAGCCAGTACCTGATCAATAAAGTTCCCGTTCGCCTAAAAGACGTGATTAACCTGTTCATGGATACCGGCATGGGTTCCAACTCCTATTCGGTGATCGAGCTGAAGATGGTGGAGAGCATTCTTTCCGAAAACAAGCAGGAAAGACGTGTTTTATTCGAAGAAGCGGCCGGCGTGGTTAAATACAAAACACGCCGTAAATCGGCCCTGCGCAAACTGGAAGCCACGCAAATAGACCTGTCCCGTATCAATGACATCATCATCGAGGTGGAGAAAACCGTGGCCTCCCTTCACCGTCAGGTGGGTAAGGCCCGGCGTTATCTGGAGTATACCGAGAATCTTAAGAAAAACGAGATCGACCTGTCCGTTTACCGCTATCACCGCCTTAAGGATGAAATTTCCCCCCTGGAGCGTGAACTGGTCATTATAAGCAAGGAAAAGGAAGAGAGTTCACACCAGATTACCATAGAAGAGGCCCTGCTGGAAGATTATAACCGGCAAAGCATCGTTCTGGAGCAGGATATCAAAGAGGTCAACAACCGTATTTATACCCTGGACAGCCGGATAAACAGCCTGAATCAGGAAAATGCCGTTGCCGAAACTAAAATCGATGAGATGGCCAAGAACAAGGAACGTTTCCTCCAGGAGATTGAAGAACACGGTCATAAGATAGAAATGTACACCGCCAATAAGCAGGAGATCCTGAACGAGCTGGAAAGTCTGAAGGAGAAAAGGGACAGCCTGCAACAGGCCTTTAATGTGGTGGCCGGAACCCGCAGGGAGATGCAGAAAAAGATCGAGGCTGAAAAAGCGGAGATCGACAAGCTGACCCGGGAATACCGCCGGCAATTCCAACAGTTGTCGGACAAGAAAGAGGCGATCCAGAAAAAAAATTACCAACTGGAGTTTAACAAAGAGCAGATCGGAAAAATTGAAGCGCAACGCGCCCAGATGGCTGAAGAGTACGAGTCGATGCAGGGGCAAAGCGACAGCCTGCGCAGCGATACGGAAAGCATAGAAGCCGAGCGCATGGAACGGGCACAACAACTGGATGCCCTGCGGCAACAAAATAAAGAGCTGGAGCGGGAGCTTCAGGAGCTGCAACAGCAGTATAACCGGACGCTTTCCGAATTTGAGAAGATTAAAAGCCGACGGACGTTTTATGAGAATGTGATCTCCAACTTTGAGGGTCACGCCAAAAGCACACAGTTTATCATGAGCCAAAAGGATAAGCTGCAAGGGGTACACGGCCCGCTGGCCGAGCTGATCTCCGCCGAGGAGCCTTATGCCGCCCTGAGTGAACAAATCTTAGGCGAAGCTTTAAATTATATCGTTGTGGATACGGTGGCCGACGCCGAGCGTCTGATCGAAACCGTAAAAAGCAATAAACAGGGGCGGCTTACCTGCATTCCCCTGGAGCGGGTAAATACGCTGAGCCTGCCCCAAAGCGACCGGGACGGCGACCGTCTGTTGAAACATATCCAGTGTGCTCCGGATTTTAAACATTTACTGGAGATTTTACTGGGAGATGTTATTGTTGTCGACAACCTGCGACTGGCCATCAGCGAATCCGGCCGGAACCGGGATGCGCGCTATATCAGCCTGGAGGGGGAGGAAGTCCGTTTCAACCGTGAAATCAGCGGCGGCTCTGCTTCCCAGAAGGAGGCCAGCATCCTAACCCGTAAAAACAAACTGCGGGAGTTAAAGGAAAGCTCCGCTAAGCTTGAACGGGAACTTATGCAAATTTCATCTAAAATGGATGAATACAGCGATACCCTGTCCAGTAACCGTGATCAGATGGAAACGCTTACCCATGATCTGGATGCCATTCAGAAGCGCTTTTACCAACAAATCAATGAGGCCAAGCAGGCGGAATACCGTAAGGAGCAGATAGCCAAACAGATGGAGGCCAGCAGCTATCAAATAAAACGTCTGCAACAGCAAATTGAAGAAATCGGTCAATCCGTGGAACAAATGGAGGGCTCGATCTCCGGTGAGCAGGAATCCCTGAACAAGCTGGAGCGGGAAAGCATTAAACGGACCAACGCATTCGACCTGATTAACGATGAATTTCAGCAGTTGCTGGATGAATACCAGCAAACACAGCTCACCCTGAGCAATGCCAACAACCAGGTGGCCAACCGTGAGAACGACCTGCGCCGTCTGGAACAATCCCTGAAAGAGCTGCAGGAGAACATTGAACGGCGGCAACGGGCCATAAAAGAGATCGACGAGGGAACGGTACGGCTGGCAAAGGAGATTGAACAACGCAAGAGCAGCCGGGATACCCTGTGGGAAGAACGTGACGCTCTGGATAAAAAACGTGAAACGCTGGATATGGAATACAGCGAGCTGAAAGACAAAAAGCATCAGCTTGAAAATGAAATACGTGAATTCCGCCGTAAGCATGACTCCTCCCTGGAGAAATCAAAAAAGCTGGAAGTCAAAATAAACGAGTACAGCTATAAAACGGAATCCCTTCGTAATTACATAACCGAAGAGTACGGCATCGATATTGACGCCCACATTCCCAACGGAAATCTGGATGAGGATGAAACCGACCGTGAAATCCAGTCGTTAAAAAACCGGATAAAGCACTTAGGGCCGGTCAATCCCCTGGCTGTTTCCGAGTATGAAACGGAAAACGAGCGCCTGAACTTTTTAACGTCCCAGCGGGATGACCTGGAGAGAGCGGAAGCCTCACTGACGGAAACAATCGATAAAATAAATAAAACGGCCAGAGAACAATTTGTGAATACATTCGAAGCCATTAAGAGCCATTTTGAAGAGGTGTTTAAATCCTTTTTTGCCAATGGTCACGGTACACTTAAGATGGACCCGGGGCAGGATCCGCTGGAGGCCGATATCGATATCGAAGTGACCGCCAAGGGACGGAATCTGCAAACCCTTTCCCTGCTTTCCGGCGGAGAAAAAACACTTACGGCCATTTCACTTTTATTCGCAATTTATCTGGTAAAACCCTCTCCGTTTTGTATATTAGATGAAGTGGACGCCCCGCTGGATGATGTAAATATCAAACGTTTTACCGAGGCACTGAAAACCTTCACCGATAAAACCCAATTCATGGTGGTGACCCATAACAAGCGTACGATGGAAGCGGCGAAGAACATGTATGGAATCACCATGGAAGAGGAAGGAGTATCCAAAATTGTATCAGTCTCTTTTGAATAAAACACTGTTAACACTGGCCGCCCTGCTGCTTAGTACCCAGGCGCAGGTAAGTTTTTTACCGATCAGCGCGGACTATGCCAGCTTCAGCAACACGGACAGTACGGCCTATGTGGAGTTTTACCTGTCCTTTTACCAGGGCAACCTGCAGTACCGGCAAACTCCCGATAGTTTATACGCCCAGTTCCGCACGGAGTTAACCATCACCCAAAATGGGGATTCCGTCTATCAAACCTATCATCTTTATAAGTCCCTGGCGAAGGATACCTCGGAGTTAAAACTTTTCAGCCAGTTTAATGACATTTTTAAAACCGCTCTGAAGCCGGGTACCTATCAGGCCAGGTTAAAGCTTGAAGACATGCTGGCCAAGCGGAGCGGAGAGTATCAACTGACGGTCTATGTTCCCCAGGTGGGTAAGGATTTATGCTTTTCCAGCATACAATTGTGCTCCAACATCAAAAAAGCACAAGAGCCCCAGGGGTTGTTTGTTAAAAACGGCATGAATGTAATGCCCAATGCCCAAAGCAAGTTTGACGCATTACACCCCATGCTCTATTTCTATGTGGAAGTGTATAACCTTAAAGACCTCGACGGCTACAGCATACAATACAATATCCTCTCCCTGGAAGGAGACACCGTGAAGTCCGGCCCGGTGCGTAAAAGGAAGGTTATAAATAACAATCAGGTGGAAATCGACGGCTTTAACACCATGGCCCTGCCGGCGGGAATATACAATCTCACCGTCAATGTCAAGGGCAACGACGGAAAAAGCTCCACGCAAATCAAAAAGAGATTTTCCGTTACAAAATTCAGAAAGCGCCAGGCAATCGGTCATGATGAGTCCTTACCGGAGATGGATCAGGTTTTCATTTCCATGACGGAAAAGGAACTAAGGGATGAATATCAAAAAGCCCGTTACTATGCCACTGCGGACGATGACAGGCTTTACAAGCAATTGGAGAAGCCGGATGAGTTGAGAATTTTTCTCACAAAATTATGGCGGGAGATCGACAAACGGCAAAACACTGTTCCCGGGCAAAGCCGGATACAGTTTTTACAACGGGTTGAAGAGGCGGATGCCCGTTTTACACGGGGCAGCCGGCCGGGCTGGAAAACCGATTTCGGGCGCGTGCTTATTATTTACGGAAACCCCGATGAAGTCGATCGTTATGACAGCAACTCGTCCGGAAAACCGTATCAGATCTGGAAATATAATCAGATTCAGGGCGGGGTTATTTTTGTATTTGTCGACCGTAACGGTTTCGGTCGCTATGAGCTGGTTCACTCCACTCATCGTAAGGAACTGCAAAACCCCTATTGGGAGAATGAAATCAATAACAGCGATAATTTCTTTGGTAACTAAAAAAGGTTAGGCGCAAAAGGTAAACGGGGTTGTTTTAACCCCTGCTTCCTGAAGAAGCCATCTGTTCTGAAACCGGAAAAACAGATCCCGGACAGTTCAACAAAGCCCCGGCCGCAAAAGGATTTATGCAGACTCTAAAGCGTAACGGAACGACCCGTTGCGCTTTTTTTATATCTTTTTATAGGTCCAACGGTTCTTATTGCGAAAATCTTCGCCCCAGTGCAATTTCTTGCTTAAAACGCCAAAGAAGCGCTGATGCTCCATTTTTACCAGTTTAACGGTGTGTCGGCTGCGTTTCAGCTCCATCACCGTACCGCTGGCAAAACTCCCCTGCGCGGTTCCATCCCTGAAGATATTAAAGGAATCCGCTTCGGTATAAACAATGATTTTCAGATGCATACGATCCGGAATGATCACCGGCCTGTTGGTTAGGGAATGGGGACAAATGGGGTTAATAACAAACACGCCGGCCCCCGGGGCGACAATCGGTCCGCCATTGGAAAGCGAATGTCCCGTGGAACCGGTGGGCGTTGAAACGATCAGGCCGTCGGCGATGTAATTGTTCAGGGCTTCCGTATCGATATGGGTTTCTATCTGTATTACCCGGGCAAAACCGGCTTTGTCGATAACAATATCATTAAAGGCCCGAAACTTCTCTTCACTCTCCGGGAGGAAGCAACTGATCTGACTGCGCTCATCGATAAAGTAGCGCCCATGCAGATAGTTTTGAATATGTTCGATCAATTTATCGGGCGGCGTGTCGGCAATAAAGCCCAGCCCGCCCAGGTTGACCCCCATCATCTTTATATCAAAACGGTTCATCTTATTGATGGTGCGCAATAAAGTACCGTCTCCCCCCAGGGTAATGATCATCTCAGCCTCGTTGAATATCTCCGTGTCGGTGCGGGCTTCGATTTTATTAAAATGATTTTTTATATAAGGTGAATCATAGGTGCAAATACGAAAGATCGCTCCGGTATCCGTTTCCGCCAGCCATTTGTCCAGCTTTCGCACCAGACGGTCGATATTCTTTTTGCGGGGATTTACAAGGATGCCGATAATTTTGGTCAAAATGTGATCCTATTCGAAGTCTTCTTCTTTTAAAGTGCCGTTACTTTTTTCCGTCACTTTTTTGATTTTTTGTTCCGCTTTTTGCAGCTCCTTGCGGCAAAAGCCGATCAGGCCGTAGGCCTCTTCATAGAGCTTGATGCTGTTATCCAGGGAGGTGTCCCCATCTTCCAGCATGGTGGTGATCTCTTCCAGGCGGTTCATGGCCTGTTCGAATGTTTTTTTGGGGGGCATAATATCGTATCCTCTGTTAATTGATACGCTCAACCGTACTTTCAATACTTCCGTCCAGGAACTCCGTCTTAATCGTATCACCCTTGTTCAAAACCGCGACGGATGAGACAATTTTACCGTTTATGGAAGTTAAGGAATATCCCCGGGCCATCAAAGTTTTAGGGTGCGTAGACTTAAGAGTTGCTTCTGTTTTTTCCAGACGGGACTGCGCCTGATGTATTTTTACCGCCATGGCCGCATCCAGCCGGGTTTGCAAGCCGTCAATATATTGATGAGCCTGAAATAAGCGGTCGTCCCAGCGCCGGAGAATATAGCTGTTTTCCAGACGATTCAGGTTTTGCCGTTGTTGACTGAGCATAGCTTCCAGGGCCTGCTTTAAACGGGCTCTGTATTCATCGAGCCGGGTGTTCAGCTCTTCCTTATCCATAACCACCAGTTCGGCGGCCGCGGACGGTGTGGGCGCCCTCAGATCGGCCACGAGATCGGCCAGGGTATAGTCTATCTCATGCCCCACGGCGGAAACCACGGGGATGGCGGAATTATGGATGGCCCGGACCACCTCTTCCTCGTTAAAAGCCCACAGGTCTTCCAGGGAACCGCCTCCCCGGCCAACAATGATCACATCGGCCAGTGAGTGCCGGTTGCAACGTTCGATGGCCGCGGCAATCTCCCCGGATGCCTTTTCCCCCTGAACGGCTACGGGCAAGACAACCACATCCACATAGGGGGCACGGCGTTTAAGCACCTGCAGCATATCACGAATGGCCGCCCCGGTCGGCGATGTTATCAGGGCGATACGCCTTGGGAAAAGAGGCAGGCTTTTCTTCCTGGCTTCGTCAAACCAACCTCTCTCATATATTTTCTTTTTTAGCTGTTCAAAAGCCACCTGCAGGGAACCGGCACCGACAGGCTCCGCTTCCAACACATCAAATTGATAACGGCCCGACGGAGCGTATACTTTAACATTTCCCAAAACACGAATACGCATGCCATCTTCCAGTTGAAACGGCAGTTTTAGAGCCCGGCTGCGCCACATTACGGCAGACACCTGGGACGATTCGTCTTTTAGGGAAAAATATAAATGTTGTGAATAGTGGCGTTTGAAATTGGAAACCTCACCCTCCAGCCATAATGTCGGCAGGCTTGTTTCCAAAAGATGTTTTATGGTATGCGTTAATTCAGAGACGCTATAAACATTCTTTTCCATGAAAAAAAAAGAAAATAAGGTTCAATGAAGAACCTTATTTTTTCTTTTTATGACGATTTTTTCTGAGGCGTTTTTTCCTCTTATGCGTTGCCATTTTGGCGCGTTTTCTTTTTTTACCGCTAGGCATAAAAACTTTCTCCGCTTTTATTTATGAGTGATTACCGTTGTGATTTTATCTGATCTACAAATTTTTTCGCTGTCTGCGCTTCGCGGGATCCCGGATTGACTTCCAGCAGTTTTTCCCAGGCCTGTAGGGCCCCGTTCTTATCGCCCTTATTAAAATAGACGATACCCAGGTTATACAGACCCTGGACATGGCCGGGGTTTATCTCCAGCGCCTGCTTCATATATTTTAGGGCATTGTCAAAATCTTTTACATTATAATAAGACACACCCAGGTCAATCAGCACACTGGGGTTGCCGGCATTAACGCTGACCGCCGTGGAATAATACTGAATGGCCTGCTCAAAGCGCCCGATATCAAAATAGTTGTTTCCAAGCTCCACATTCAATTCATAATTTTTAGGATCCTTTTCCAGCGCGGCCTTGGCCGCCAGAACCTTTTGCATAAGCGCCGGCGGCGCCTGCCCTGCCTGCGGTGCCTGCGTCATACCCTTTTTGGCCAGCTTGGCCAGGTACTCCTGGCGATTTTCATTGATAATCAGAAAAATGATTAACAGGGCCGCAATAACCGTAGCCGCCAGATAGAACATGGAATTGGTGCTCCCGGGGCTACCGGATTTTTCCTTAACGGTATTGTTGTTTTCCGCCTTCTGAAGCGGCTCGCCGCATTGTGAGCAAAAACGAGCGTCTTTTGTATTTTCCGCCCCGCAAGCCGGGCATTGTATGGTATTCATTATTTTGTTTCCGTTGCAAAGTGTTTAAGTTACGAAGAATAATATACTTAGTCAATCAATTGATTAAGCCAACAGCCATTTCTTAATTGTTTGAAATTTTCAGTTTTTCACCCGGACGTATGCGCGATGATCGCTTCTTGTTCAACGCCTTCAATTGCTTGATGCTTATACCGTACTTCAACGATATATCCCAAAGGGTATCACCGGGACGGACGGTATAAAACGTCCCCTTCTCCTGCTCCGTCTTTCCCTCTTCCACGTTATTTACGGTCAGGGATTTTTTATGAACATAAATGGTAAGTTTTTGTTTCGGATAAATATTCTGACCGTAGTATAAACCATTCCATCTGCGGATTTTCGAGGCGCGGGTATTGTACATTTCCGCGATTTCCCCAAGCGTATCCCCCTTTTTCACTTCATAAACCACCTTATCGTACTCGGCGCTGTTTTCTTTCTGCGGTACGCTGGAATAAGTGCGTTTTTTCCATTTTTTCGACTTTGTCTTTTTGGGGGATTTATAGGCGTAAAAATGGGCTTTGTTCTGTGGAACGGGTATGAGCAGATATTTACCGGCCCGGATCATGGTGCCGCGTAAATTATTGGTCTTCTTTAACACCGACATGCTGGTGTGATACTTCTGAGCAATGGTGGATAGAGTCTCTCCACGCCGGATTTTATGCCGCACCCAGCTGCGTTTTTCACTATCCGGTATATTTTTATACCGCTCTTTGAACTGTTCTTTTTTACCTTTCGGCAAATAAAGGGTAAAGTCCTTCACTCCCGGTGGCGTCACCCAACGCAGAATGGCGGGATTGATCTCCTTGATGTAGGTATAGCTGGTATCCACCGCCCGGGCAATCACATTCAGATCGATGCTTTCGGAGACCAGTACGGTATCGACCTCAATCGGGGGATGCTTTTTTACATGAAAACCGAATTTTTCAGGATCATTGGCGATGATGGCGGCCGCCAGAAAGGTGGGAACATAATTACGTGTCTGCCGGGGCAAGCGGCGCAGCTTCCAGTAATCACGTGTTTTATAACGGCGCATATTATACTCCACACGCCGCGGATTGCAGTTGTACCCGGCCAGGGCCAGATACCAATGACCAAACCGTTCATATAAATCCGCAAGATGGTCGGTGGCCGCATCGGTCGATTTTATTATATCGCGGCGTTCATCGAACCACCAGTTATGACGCAAACCGTAATAACGACCCGTGGCCGATATAAACTGCCACATGCCCACCGCCCGCGCATAGGAACGGGCCCGTGGATTAAAGCCGCTTTCAATCATGGCCAGATAGGCCAGTTCCTCGGGAAGATTCTTGTTGCGCAGCACTTCCCTTATCATACCTTCATATTTGCCGCTGCGCTCCAGCCACTTTGTAAAAACAGGGCGCCCTTTTGTCTGGAAATACTTAATGGCCAGGCGTACTTTTCTGTTCAGCGTTAGCGGCATGGAACCGCTGGTATCCACATATTCGACCTTGCCGAAAAGAATGGAGTCCGGAAAGGAGCGTTCTTCGATCTCGGTAATATCCTCACGGATTTCCTCGGCCTCGGTGGCCTCCTTTTCCAGCCCGCTCATTAACAACCGGTAACGATTGTCCGCCGCTGTTTGCAGGCTGTCATAATAGCGCCAGGCCGAAAGAGTTTCCCGGTCCTGATCACTAAAACGCGAGGCAATTTCAAACATATACTCCAGGCTGTATTGCGCCGCGATACTGTCGGCCTCACCGAGATCAATGCGGCTTTTACGCTCCAGATAGACCATGGAGTCGATCATGCTCAGGGATGTTTCGGAAAGCCACAGGGTATCCGGAAGAGAAAAGGAATAACGGACGGGCTCTTCACGGGGAGTGATCATCTTTTTTTGAGTGGAGCAGCCCAGAACAATCAACAGGATCAGTACCGGCGTAATCAGATAATAGCTTTTTTTCATAGGGTTTTAATCTTATTTATGATGTTAGTGGTTGAACGGCCTTCTATAAACGGTATGATGGCCACCTTGCCGCCGTAACTTTCCACAAAATCACGTCCGACCACGGTTTCCGGGGTATAGTCTCCCCCCTTGACCAGCACATCCGGCCTTACTGCGCGGATTAAGTCTATCGGTGTGTCTTCGTCAAATACGGTAACAACGTCCACCATCTCCAGGCGGGAAAGAATAAAGCTGCGGTCATCCTGATTGATATAGGGACGCTTCTCCCCTTTCAACCTTCTGACGGAGGGGTCCGAGTTGAGGCCCAAAACCAGTATATCCGCCAGTTGACGCGCCTTTTCCAGATAGGCGACGTGACCCCGGTGCAGAATATCAAAGCATCCATTGGTAAAAGCGATGCTTAAACCCTGGTGTTCCTCTCTCATGCGCTTCAAAAAGGAAGCGATCTCATCCATGGGAATAATAACATGCATGTCAGTTGATTTCCTTTAATTCTTCCGCCGATACGGGTACGATACCAATCCGGCCAACCACCAGTCCGGCAGCCATATTGGCCAGCAGAGCCGCCTCCCTTTTATTGGCCAGACCACATCCGGCCACGGTCAAGGTGGCGATCACCGTATCGCCGGCGCCCGAGACATCGGCTACCTGCCGCGCCCGTGTTGGAATATGCAACATTGACCCGTCTTTTTCAAATAAACTCAACCCCCGGTCGCCCCGGGTAATCAGCACACTCTCGGCGTCCAGCTTTTGCAATAGTTCAAGTCCGGCTTTTTCCACCGCTTCATCTTCATTCGGCAGTTCCAGGGCCAAAGCCTGAGCCGTTTCAATGATATTTGGCTTAAAGACCGTGACATGGCGGTAATCCATGAAATAGTTAAATTTCGGATCAACCATAACCGGTATATTGTGCTTGCGCCCCTCTTCGATGGCAAACCGGATCGTTTCCGGGCTAAGCACCCCTTTGTTGTAATCTTCCAGTATCAGTGCGTCAGCCGATTCGAGACATTTGGAAAGGGCTTCTTTTAATGCGGCTCTTTCCTGTGCATCCGCGGTGGTCGTCACCTCCTTATCCACCCGCACCAAATGTTGATTATCGCCAATAACCCGTGTTTTTACGGTGGTGGGCCGCCCGGCCGAGCGCACCAGCCCCCCGGGATGAATGCCCCGTTTTTCAAATAACATCTCGCAGGTTTGCCCCATGCGATCGTTACCGATCAGTCCGACCAGCGTCACCTTACAGCCCAGGGAAAGCACATTCAGGGCCACATTCGCCGCTCCTCCCAGGCGTACGGTTTCTTCTTTAATTTCCACAATCGGTACCGGGGCCTCCGGTGAAATGCGTTTAACGGCGCCGGAAAGATATTGATCGATCATGATATCGCCCAATACCACAATATGTTTTCCGGCCGCCTGTTCCAGTATCTGATGAATTCTTTGTTTGTTAAGTTGCACGGGAAATCCTTGGAAATTTAATGGTAAACGTCGTCCCCGCCCGGGGCCGGCTATCCACTTGTAACTGAAGGCCATAGTGTTCAACCACATCCTTGACCATCGAAAGCCCCAATCCGTTGCCACGCGGTAGCTTACTGTCCGCTTTCATATCATCAAAATGGGCCTTGGTGGTAAAAAAGGGGTCGAATATTTTCTCTTTTATTTCAGGGCTCATCCCCATGCCGGTATCGCTTATGGAAAGTGTAACCCATTCCCGGTCAGAGGTTGTGCGGATATGCAGTTTGCGTGTATCGCAATTGTACATGGCATCCACGGCATTTTGTATCACGGCGGAAAGACAAACGGAAAAGTCATAAAACACGCCCCGCACCAGCGGAAGCCTGTCCGCCAGGTCAAGGGTGGTTTCAATATAGTGTTTAAAGTACAGGTTGGATTTTGAGAATTCCACCTCATCGCGAATGAGTTCATTGAGATCGATCTCTTCTTCTTCGCGTACCAGCTCATTTTTCCCTTTTTTAATCAGATTGGAAATCTGTCGCCCCATATGCTCCGTCTGGCGCAGAATCATCTGTGTTTCGGTCAGATCGGGGAATTTGATGCTTAACAGTTCGGCATTACCCTGAATGATGGACAAAGGGGTATTTAAGTTATGGGCTATCCCGGATGCCAGTTGGCCGATAAGTGAAAGATGGTATTCTTTAAAATATTCACTGCGGTAGCGCATCTCCTTAACACGGGATTCCATAATGGTGGTCTGGTCATTGAAAGCGATGATGGCGCCACTTTCATCATCAAAATTGGTGGGCAGAAATGAGGCGAAAACGGGAGGTCTGACCTCTTCCCCGTATTTTTTGACCCGGAAGCGCAATGACAGCGTTTTCCTGCACTTTACCGTTTCGTCCAGAACACGCTTAAAACTTTTTTTCTTGGCGGAGTCGATCAGATCGTGCACATTGCCTTCATACGTTTCACGACCGATTATATCCAGCGCCGCCCTGTTAATAAAAATAACCTGGTCATCCACTACCGACATAATACCAAAAGGAATATCATAGGCCAGTTTTTTATAAAATTGCGCCGTTTTATGAATCTCCTCCGTTTTGGCCGCCACTTCACGCTCCAGCTTTTGGGCATACTCTTCCTTTTCCTTTTCCAGTATCTCCCGCTGAACGCGAACTTCATGATTTTTATGAGCGTTGCTGACCACCTGCCAAATGGTGTTTAAGCGAAAAGGCTTGGTTATATAGTCAAACACCTTTAAACGGATAGCCTGTTGCGCCGACTGAACATCATCACGACCGGTTATGATGATTACCGAAGCCAGGGGAAAGGCGGACTGAAACTCTTCCACGAACTTTAAACCGTTTTCATCACCCAAAATCAGATCGATCAGGGCAACGCTAAAGCGGTTCGTCTTAAGGGCCTCCCGGGCTTCATTCAGCGAGGGGGTATACAGGCAAGGGACATTCTTTTGGGCAAAAAGATGTTGCAGGGTCGTACCGATATGCGGATCATCATCCACAATAAGGACCGATATTTCCATATTAGCCGTTTATCTTGTTTTCAATCCGGCTCTTTACGGAATCGGCGACGAATTCGATCACGGTGAAAACGATTAAAACGAGCAGGCCGGTATTAAAAATGTAGCGATTAATGCTGTCGACCACGGGATTATTGAGATAGGGCAATACGAGAATGGAGGCAAAAGCAATGCCCACGGTCCAGCTCATCGTCCTTAACATTATCTTAAAAATGCGTTCTGTTTTTTCACTATACACTTTTTTTTCTTCCGTGGTTGTTTTTTTTGTTTTTACAGTATGCTTTTTGGCCATTTCATTCTTTCCGGTTAATCTTAACAGACGATGCTTTTATACTTTACCTTTTTGTAAAGGTTTAATAAAACGCAGGGTTCAAGCGGGATTAAAACCCCATGGCCTTTCCATCCCGGCGCGGATCGCTCCAGCCCTGGATCAGGCCTTTTTTTATCAGGATTCCCTGTACGCTGGCCAGGGACTTTACATAGCGTACTTTATGTCCCTTCCCCTGTAGTTCTATGATGGTATCATCGGTAAATCCGGGACGCTCAAGAAAAACGACATCCGGCTTCCACTGATGGTGAAAACGGGGACTTTCAATGGCCGTACGGATATTATAGCCGTGGTCAATCACATTGGAAATGGTCTGAGCCACGGCGGTAATGATACGGGAACCGCCCGGCGCGCCCACGACCATAAAAAGAGAATCGTTATGGGTCACAATGGTCGGCGTCATGGAACTAAGCATACGCTTACGGGGATCGATTTGATTGGCAAAACTGCCTATCAGGCCATACTGGTTGGGCACACCCGGCTTGATGCTGAAATCATCCATCTCATTGTTTAACAAGAAACCGGCCCCCTCGACCACGGCCTTGGCACCATAACCGCTGTTTAAGGTATAGGTATTGGAAACGGCGTTGCCCCACTGATCCACGATGGAAAAATGAGTTGTTTCAAAGGATTCCTTCATCCAGGCTTCATTGGCGGCCACATCGTCGGAACTGCGGGCATGGAAAAAGTCAATCTGACTCCTGATATATTCCGCGTATTTTTTTGAAATCAGCTTTTTCACCGGTACCTGTACAAAATCGACATCACCCATAAATACGGCTCTGTCGGCATAGGCCTGGCGTTCGCTTTCCACCCACATATGGATCAGATCCGAACTGTTGACATTAAAGGCCCCCAGATCGAACGGTTCCAGCGTGTTAAAAATTTCCGCCATGACAATGCCGCCGCTTGCCGGCAAAGGCATGGAGAAAATATCAAAATCGCGATAGGTAAAATGAACCGGTTCGCGCCATTTCACCTTATAACCTTTCAGATCCGCCAGAGTGATCATTCCCCGGTTACGTTCCATATCCCGCACGATAAGCCGGGCGGTTTCGCCCCGGTAAAAATCGGCGGCCCCGTGGCCGGCAATACGCTTCAGCGTAGCGGCCAGGTCTTTTTGAACCAGCACATCAAAGGGTTCAAACGGTTCACCGTTTCTGGTAAATATTTTTTTAGAGGAGGGAAAAAGATTGAAATATTCCAGTCGGGAATTGATGGAAGCTGTTTTATGCCGGGAAAGAGGATAGCCCTTTTCCGCATAGCGGATGGCCGGATCCAGCAATTCTTTCCAGGGCTTGGTTCCGAAACGCTTAAAAGCCGCTTCCAGGCCCGCTACCGTGCCCGGTGTGCCGGCCGCTTTATATCCCAGCAGGCTGGCATCCTTGACCACATTGCCTTCATCATCGAGATAAACATCCTTATGGGCCGCCGCGGGTGCTGTTTCCCGGTAATCCAGTGTGTAGACCTTGCCGTCGGCCAGACGGATCACCATAAAGCCGCCGCCGCCAATATTGCCCGCCGTCGGATAGGTCACGGCCAGGGCAAAGCCCACGGCCACGGCCGCGTCAATCGCGTTGCCGCCATTTTTCAAAACCTGTAAGCCGACAGCGGTGGCCAGAGGATCTTCCGAGACCACCATCCCTTTTTCAGCAAATACCGGTTGAAACTCGGTGGCCCAAAGAAGCCGGGCCACCAACAAAAAAGTAATCGTGCTTTTAAACCTACGCATCTTTATCACCTTTAAGAATATTTACGGTGTCTTCTTCCAGGCTTTTAACCGGGTGTTCTATGATGCGTCCGATTTCATGACCGTCCTCAATAAAAATAAAGGTCGGCACCCGTTGAATATCATATCGGTCGGCGTTTTCATTTTCCGCATCCAGTCCCCTGTCCACAGCAATCAGTTCAATCTCAAATTGATCCAAACCTTTGATAACCTTAAAAAAGCGCGGCACATTTTTGCGGCTGTCCTTACACCATGTTCCAAAAAAGATTTTTACTTTCATCGGACGTGCCAGCTTATGGAGTTCATTTTCAACTTGCTGATCCGGGGTATATAGATCATAAACCTCTTTCCAAACCGGAAAATCAAAATAGAGTTGCCGGGCCGTGGTTTTGCCGTACAGCATTTCCGTATTATCCCGGGTTACCTTTTTTGATTTTAACTCCGAGCCGCAGGAAAGCAGCATCAGCGTCAGGCTAAGGGTTAATATTAGTCGAATCATGCGTAACCTCATATTTTATCGCTTTTTTAATATTTTTCCGAACGATGCCGTTCCCGGTAATTACTATGGATTTGATGACATCCCCGGGTTGCCCCAGTATGCCCTCTTTCTTACCGTTTACGACCCAGTCGATACCGGCGGCGTTGCCTATAAGGCCTTTAAGAACAGAGTCCGCGGTAAGCGTAATCCGGTTGCCTTTGTATAAAAGATACTCCGAGGTATCACGCTTATCCTTGACAAAACGTAACCATGTGGTGTCGATGGCGGTCAGACTGATAGTTACCGCCGGCTCCGACGGCGACGGGGATATGTTTTCCGACACCGGAGTGGCAGCGGCAAGGGCCTCTTGCCGGTTCTCCTCGATATCCTGTACAATTTGCCGCACCGGCAACTCTCTAACCTTTTTCTGGCTGCCAAAAGAGATCATTTCCGAATTTAGGGCCAAAAACAACAACAGGCCAATTACCCCCAAAGCGGGAATGGCCACAATCATGTTCTTTTTGTTAAATACGGGGTGGCTATCGTCTCCGGCGGTTACCATGCGACGCATGGTTGTCGTTGGCGTGGGTGAAAAGGTTGCCTTGCGCAGTTTACGGTAGAGGTCCATATAGCGTTCTTCATCTTCAACCTGCAAGTAGGAAAGATAGGATTGAAAAAACAGCTTATCGTAAACTTCGGGGATTTTTTCAAACTCTCCGGCTTCAATGGCCTTCAGGTAACTGATCTGAATACGACTCTCCGCGGAAATTTCCTGCAGAGTGATATTCTTGTCTTCGCGTATTTTTTTCAGTTGTTCAAAAATAGACGGGGTATCAGGAGTCTCTTCCATCAAACTCTTTAAAGTCCTTTATTCTTAATTGAATGGTGTTTTGACCTTGCCAATTGGATTCTTCTATAACATAGACAAAATTAAAACTTTTATCAATTTGCTCCAACTGTTCCCGGTATTTTAGTCCGTTAAAATAGATAGCGTCTATCACCATTCCGTGTTGTTGTAGTTTAAATTTAAGATGGTTGTGGCCAATCACACGAACCTTGCCGTTAACCTTTACGTCGCTGCTTTGAAAAACAGGACGCATATTGGAAGGACCGAAGGGTTCCATATCTTTCAGGCCATGCAACAGGCGTCCACTGAGATCGGGGAAGTTGATAACGGCATCGATATGGAGCTCCGGCAGGGCACTTTTTGTTTCCATGTGTCGGCTGGCATATTCATTTATGGCCTTACGAAAGGCATCGATCTTTTCCGTTTCAATGGTCAGGCCGGCGGCACAGGCATGGCCGCCATAACTGATCAACATATCCTGAAGGTTTTGCAGGGCATCGAAAATGTTAAATTTATCGGTTGAGCGGGCGGAAGCCTTTCCCAACCCGTTTTGGTTGGAGATGAGAATGGCCGGCCGGTTATATTTTTCCAGTAAACGGGAGGCCACGATGCCAATCACACCGAGATGCCAGTCGTTTTTGTCCAGCACCAGCACCGGCGCATTTTGCAATTCCTCGGATTCCATTATAAGCTCTACCGCTTCATGAAAAGTCTGTTCATCAATATTGCGGCGCTTTTTATTTTCCGAGTTTAGAATCTGGGCAATATTCTTGGCCTGTTGCGGACTGCTGCTGGTCAGCAGATGAACCGCCTTTTTGGCGTTGGAGATACGGCCCACGGCATTCAAACGCGGCGCCAGAATAAATACGATCAGGCTGACATTGATCGTCTGCCGCCCCAGTCCGCTGATCTGAATCAACGCCGAAATACCCTCGCGGGGATGGGAGTTTATCTTTTTCAGACCATGATACATCAGTATACGGTTTTCATCTTTCAGGTCAACGATATCGGCGGCTGTGCCTAGGGCAACCAGATCAAGGGTATCCATATAAAAGGAATCATCCATTTTCAGACGCCGGGCCAGGGCCTGGAGATATTTAAAGGCCACGCCGCAACCGGCCAGTTCTTCAAAAGGATAGGAGCAACCGGCCTGCTTGGGGTTGAGAATGGCATAGGCCGCGGGCGGCTCTCCCACGGGCGAATGGTGATCACAGACGATGACATCCACATTCTGTTCATTGGCGAAGGCAATTTGTTTTTGAGCGGTAATGCCACAATCCACGGTTAGGATCAGGGACACATTCAGTTCCAGGGCACGGGAGATGCCTTTTTCGGTCACCCCGTATCCGTCGTTTTTACGGTCGGGAATAAAAAAGTGAACCTTGCCCCCCAAGCGGTGCAGGCTTTGATAAAGTATGGAGACCCCGGTAACGCCGTCCACGTCATAGTCGCCGTAAACCAGTATGTTTTCCCCGTTTTCCAGCGCTTTTACCAGACGATCGACGGCCTTGTCCATATCGCGCATTAAAAAGGGGTCATGTAAGTTATCAAGGGAGGGGTGAATATAGGTCTGATAGTCCTGCGGGCCGGAAATGCCTCTGCGGGTCATGATAGTGGCGATCACGGGATCGACATTCTTTTCAACATAGAAAGGCGAAAGAGGGGGCGCCTCTGCCTCTGGAAATATCCATTGGTAATGCATGCGTTTATCCGGAAAAAATCCGGATCAATAGAATAAGCCGAATTCTGTACCCGTAAAGGGGGGAGCTATTTATCTTAGAATTGCGTTGCCGCAACACTTAAGCGACCTACCCGAGTACACGTATCCGCGGATACATACGGCGGGAAACCGTACAGTACAAACTATGTACTCCTATTTGGCCTTGCATCAAACCGGGTTTACCTTACCCCGCCTGTTACGCACTTAATGTGTTCACCAGGAAACGGGTGGTGAGCTCTTACCTCGCCTTTTCACCCTTATCCCGGTACTACCGGGACGGTATGTTTTCTGTGGCACTGGCCTTCCGCTGACGCAGATTCTAATTTCTTAGAAGGTTTTTCCCTGTGATGTTCGGACTTTCCTCCTCAGAATAGATTCCAAGGCAACTCCCTATTTATTGATCCGGATCAGTTTTTATGTTTATTTATCTTCCCAAACCAAAATCCGGCCGCAGAATTCACAGGTAAATATTTTCTTCTGCTGACGGATTTCAACAACTTTTTGCGGAGGAATGTATGAATAGCATCCACCGCAATGTCCATCGCTTACCACGGCTACGCCCTGCCCTTCACGTGCCTCACGCACGATCTCATAACTGGACAGAATATCCTCGTTGAAATCTTTTACAATTTTCTCGCGACTTTTTAACAGTTCCTTTTCCTCAACTTCCGTTTCGGATAAACGTTCCTTTAAATCCTGTTCATTTTCTTCCAGTTCCGTTTTTATGGTACTCAACTCACTTTCCAGTTGAGTCTGGACACTCATTTTCTCATCAACACTCTCGTTGAGGCTTACCAGTTCATTCTCATAATTCTTCAGGTTAGCCTGCAACACCTCTATCTCAATGGTAATCGCGTCATATTCCTTGTTGGTTTTCACCTGGTAGAGACGGTTGTTTTCATCATTGAGCTTATCTTTGGTCTCCTGAATCAAAACGGTAAGTTCCCGCACACGTTTGGATGAAGCGTCTATTTCCTCCTGCAACCGGATCTTTGTTTCATTTTTTGTATTGAACTTGCTACGCAAGCCTTCTACAATTTCCGGTAAATCTCCCCGTTCTTCTCTTAACTCATCTAAACGATTATCAATTTCCTGCAATTCGATGAGTGCGCTCAAGGTCTTCTGCACTTTCTATCCTCCCGATAAAAAAAAAAGTGCATCTCTGTTGTGAGAATGCACTTGACTACTTTTTATTAATTTTTTTCCAATTTCACAAAGATCATCTGAAATCTTTTACTCATAATATGTTCCTTAAAACAGTGGGCCCACAGGGACTCGAACCCCGGACCAGCCGATTATGAGTCGGCGGCTCTAACCAACTGAGCTATGGGCCCTGTTATTTTTGTCGAGCTACGAATTTAGAAACGATGTCGTCAAAAATCAAATCTAATTGGAGGCTTTTCCAAAGAAATTTAAGCGCTCCGATGCGCGCATCTCCCTTTATACGGAACTGACAGCCGCACCTTTATTGAAATATCTTTTTACAAAACTTTCAGCCCAGGCGCTCTTTATGCGGATAATGGTACAATCACCCTTTTTTTCAAAAAAGTAACCATCCTCTTCCCGGCACCTGTCCACGGGTATATCATCCGATACAATGATGTGCCACTTTATCGCGCCATAAAGACCGGCGGCGGCGTCATACGACAGGGTGAGCGGCCGCAGGGCCGTGTACGCAAATAAAGCATCCACAAAGGCCCCGGGGGCGGTCAGGATCAACCCCGATTCCAAAATAGCGGCCGGGGTCTCTTTCAGTCTGCGGATAACATCTTCCGCCCGGTCTTCAACGGCAAGGGGGATTTTTCCGCTCCCGGGGATAATAAGCTCATAGTGCGTCCCCCTAAGGGCGGGCAATGCGGAGGGATATAAAAAATTAACACTTTTTGATTTCTTCCCGGCTGCCGCTTTTATCCTCCCCTGCGGCACCAGCAAACCCTTTTTATCCAGCACGGCAGCCTGTACGATCCCATTTTCCGCCGGCATGGTTTTTAGCTGCCGGCCATGCCGGTCAAAATAAAACAAAGCTCCGGCCCGCGGGTCAGGTTTAACCCAATCCAGATACAGCTTTTGCCGGTTGTTCAAGGTATCCTTTAGAATCTCCCTTTGTTCCAGAATCATTTTTGTCAGGCCCGGCGGCCACTTTAGTGTAAGCTGCCAATGCCTGCCCTTTAGTAAAAACTTTAAACGCATTCCCCGGATATGAACTGTGAACTGTCTCCAAATCATGGGTACTTTTACAGACAGGCCGTCAATATCCACGGTGATTGTATGATAAGCGCCGCGGCTCAGGAACGGTAACACGGGAACGATGAAAAGCTGGTTACTCTCCGGATAAAATTCAAGAAATACCGTCTTGTCGATTTTCACGCTAAATTGTGCTTTTATTTCCAGGGCGGTAAGGGCACTATTCTCATTGCACCGGCCCGTCATTTTGAAACGGGGAAAATCGACGGTAAAGATATGGGCCGCTCCTCCGGGATTTATTCCAAACAGTTGCCTGCTCCCGGCAGTAAAAACGAAAAACTTTTGGCGGATCAGCTTAAGCAGTGTCACCAGAGCCCCCTCGCTACCGGCTGCCGTTTTCAATAAGCTGAATGCACCGGACAGCCAAAAGGGATTATGGTACATGACCGAAAGGATAAAGGGAAATACCGGACTTTCCTCTTCCTGCCACCAACGTTTCCACAGATATCCATATGCCGGCAGTGAATACTCATTCCAAAAGGCTTGCATATCGTCTGCCGTCCAGATATTAGACGTCTTCTCCTCTTCCCCGGAGAAATAGCGTAAAAACCAATTTTGCAACTTTTGCCCGGTGACCGAAAGAATATGCGGTGGAATTTGCTTATAAAGCCACCAGTTTTTCTCAAAATCCTCTATCCAGGCCCGGTCATGGGTGTGGATGGCATTCAGGGGATGCCCGGCCCGCTCCGCTTGTAACAGACGGGGCAGTTGTCCGATTTGGGGCTGTTGCTCCCGGTAAAAGAGACAGAGTGTTCCCGTACCCCCGTTTTCCCTTAGACTGATTTTTACACCACTTCGGGAATCGGGGATGAAAATATCACGGTCTATTAAATCCGTTGTAAATAAATATGAGAAATCGGGTGTTTCCAGACATTCAAAACGTTGCCTTTCCAACCGGTACAGGCTGTAAGTCCAGCTGCTTTGTGGAATAATACGGGTAAATACTTTTTGCGCATCTTTAATCCGGATAAAACCGGCAGAGAAAGTTCCGCCTGCGGAATCATCCGGATAAAGCGCTTTTGCCGTACCTGACAAGGGATAACGGAATTGCAAAGCGTTTCTTAAAAATTTTAGAAAAAAGAGAGCTTGTTGACGTGCGTCCATTTTTCAACCCACTAAAAAAGCAGGCGGTTTACATCAACGTAAAGCACAAAAACAATAAAAAAGAGTAAAAGGGCCATGCCCACCTGCTGTATACGAATCCGGGCCTTTACACTTAACGGTTTACGTGTCACAGCCTCTATCATGAGAATAAACAGATGCCCCCCATCGAGCACGGGCACGGGTAAAATATTAAAGAAAGCCAAAACACTGCTCAAGGCGGCAATCAGGCTGAACAGGGTCACCCAGCCGGCCTCGGCGGCTTCCCCGGCCATTTTGGCAATCATCAGCGGGCCACCGATTGTTTCATCGGCGGTTTTCACGCCACTCATCCACCACCACAACCCTTTGATATTAAAGTCGATTATCACAAAGGGCTGTTTTATGCCATAGCTGATGGCCTCGGCAAAGGAAACCGGTTCTTTTTCAAGATAGACCCCGATACCTATCATACCGTAACTGGACTCAACGCCCTCGCTGGAAACGGTGTTTTGTACCGCCGGGGTGATGGTACCGGATTTCTCCACGCCGTTGTGCAGCCATTTTATACTCAGGGGTTTTCCGGGGTTTTCACGGATCACTTCCGTCATCTCCTGCCAGTTTTGTACAGGCTGGCCGTTCAGTTCGGTGATAATATCTCCGGTTTGCAAACCCAGGGCTCCCGCGGGCATATCCTGCCGGACGTCGCCTACTTTCGCCGGAAACAGGGGAGAAATTCCCAATTGCTCGCCCTTTTTCTCGCTCAACAGCTCCTTGGCGTAACGCAGTTGCAGGGTTTGCCCTTCCCGCTCCACCGTAAAGGTGACCCCCTGGTCAATGGAACCGTAAAAGATACCGATCATGTCATTCCAGTTATCAACCGCTTGTCCGTTAACGGCCACAATCTTGTCACCCGTTTTAAAGCCGACCCGGGAAGCAATGGCGCTGTTGGAATCCACATTGACGATGGTGGTCGGGGTGATGGTTTTTCCCTGGGAAAAACTCAGCACGGCATAGATGACCATTGCCAGAATCAGGTTCATAATCACACCGGCACTGATGATGATCATTCGCTTCCATACCGGCTTGGAACTGTACTCGTAATCCGCTCCGGTAATATTTGTATCCAGGCTTTCATCCACAAAACCGGACATTTTAACAAAACCGCCCAGCGGAATCGCGGATATACACCATTCCGTATCGCCTATTTTTTTTGAATAAATGGTAGGAGGCATGCCGATGGAAAACTTTTCGACACGAACACCCATCAGCCGCGCGGCAATAAAATGGCCAAGCTCATGAATGACAACCAATAAACTGAATACAAATATAACCGAAATAAGGGTAAGCATAATAACTTCTTTTTAAATTGTGTGATAACAGCTTTGACTAAACAAGAGTTATAAGAAATAGTTTCAAAATTGGTAATAAAACAGGCCCGGTGCCCCAAGGAAAATACCGGGCCGTGTGAAATAGTTTAGAATGCGATTCCGTAACCCAAACCCGCGAACTGGCTGCCGTTACGGGTACCCACTTCGGCTTTAATACCAAAGATGGAAACACCGGCCGCCAGCCTCAATGCGGCATTATCCAGAGTTCCCGTTTGTGAAGACTCCTGAACGGAGCCCACCGAGCTTGCCGTGGCATAGATCCAACTGACATCGGTTTTACCAATATCATAAGCGGCCTTGGCGTATACACGTATCAACAGCAGGTCATAGCTGATCATCGCGCCAATATTTATACTGGAGAACTGCAGATCGATACCGGAATCCACCGTACCGGCCTTGGTTACGCCATCGGAAAGATAAACATCCCGGCTGGCATTTATGGCAAAGCCCATGGTATTATAGTCGGCAAATATGGCAATGGCCGGAAAAGCCGGTATCGGAATCAGATCGGATAATTCATATTTCAGACCAAAACCCAACACCTGCAGGGACAGCCCCTGCACTTCTGTTTCAGGAAAATAACGGGCATAGGCTTCAAAGCCCATGGTTCCGAAACCGGCCTGCAGGCCGATGCCCGCCGGAAGATAACCGTCCTCGGTTAGTCCGATGGCCGGATTTTGATCAAAAGAGCCTACTCCCAAAAAAACACCCGCGCTGATACGGAACAGCGTCGGACCACTGGCATCGGTCCAATCCAGAACATTCATACCGGCATAGGCAGCGTTATTGATGCCGTCCATGTCATCCGCCAGGGCATCCAAACTGGAGAAATTTGTGAAATCAAGATCACTTTGAGCGGATGTTGTTCCGATCAGCAAGAAAAGACTGAGAAGAGATAAAAATATTAGTTTCATAGGTCCTCCTGAAATATTGGGTTGCGGGAATATACAACGGATGGTGGAATCGGCGCAAATATCCCTAATTTATTAAAAATTCATTGAAAAATATTTTTGCCGCTTCCAACTCCCTGTCCGACAAATTCTTTACGGCCAGGGTATAACCGCTTAAAGTGCTTAAAAGGGAATCACCTATGACTGTGGGATTCACCTCTCCGCTTTTTATGGTCGTCAGGGCCACGGAATTCTCCACCAAAATACGCTGCTGTTCCCTTTGTTGTTCCGGGCCTAATTTAAGGAAGGATAAAATTATACGGTGTGTTTCAGTTAACATCACGGAACCGTGTTGCAATATCGCCTCACGAAAAATTTTTTGTGCCGAGCCGACCACCTTACGGCCTTCATGGTGAATTTCAGACTTTGCCTTGCGGTTAAAGCAGGCAAAGACATCCTTGCCTCCCTTTAAATAGTTTTCACCGGGAGTGCGGTTGCTAAGCTCTACCTCATAGCCTTCTTTTTTCAGAGCACCGCTCAAATGCTCATGTAACCATTCATACAGCCCATGATGATCCATCTGTCCCTGCCGGGGCATGACAAAGCTGTAGGTAAGCTCGCCGGAATGAAAAATGGCGCTGCCGCCGGTGGGCCGCCGTACCAGCTCATATCCTTCTTTTTCCAGGGAAGCGATATCCACATCTTCGGCGCATTGATGCCGGCCCAACGAAAGGCACCACGGATTCCAGCCGTAAAAGCGTAATACCGGCATCTGCTGCTCGACGGCCCAATCCACCAGATAACGGTCGATAGCCATGTTTTCCACGCCCCGGTAGCGGCGATAAGGAACAATCCTTATGGAGTTAAATGGCAAGCGCATTATAATCGGATAATACCCCGTTCACTGTTTTCCAAAAAGGAGGCGATATGCTCCGCCTCGGCACTGTCCATAAACTGACGGCGTATCTCGCTTATGGCTTCCTTAACGGTATAGGCCTGACGGTAAATGATATTGTAGACTTTCTTAATAACAGACAACTGGTCGGAAGAGTAACCGCGCCGTTTCAAGCCGATGGAATTGAGGCCGCCGAATTTTAGCGGATCACCCATGGCCAAAATGTAAGGAGGTACGTCTTTATTGATACGCAGCCCACCACCGATAAAACTGTAGGCCCCGATATGGGTAAACTGGTGCACCGGCGTCATTCCGCCTATGCCCACATAGTCCTCGATAAGCACATGCCCGGCCAGATTAACGGCATTGGACAGGATAACATGATTACCCAGTTGGCAATCATGCGCCACATGGGTATAAGCCATTAGCAGGCAGTGGCTGCCAACCCGTGTCGTCAGACTGTGGCTGGTTCCCCGGTTCAGGGTGGCGAACTCCCGTATGGTGGTGTGACCACCTACTTCCAGATATGTTTTTTCGTTACCGAATTTTAAATCCTGAGGAATAGTGCCCAGAGAGGCCCCTTTAAAGACCGTACAGTTCTTCCCCAGACGCGTACCGTTACCCAACAACACATGGGGCCCGATACGGCTGCCCTCGGCGATGATCACATCGTTTTCCACCACGGTATAGGGGCCGATGGAAACATCATCGGCGATTTGGGCTCCCGGATCGATTATTGCTGTAGGATGAATTTCCGTCATTATTTATCCACCACGATTGCCATCATTTCCGCCTCACAGACCAACTGTCCCTTTACATAGGCCTTACCGGCCATTTTAAAGGTATTCCGTCGCGCCTTCAACATCACAAGCTCCATTACCAGTTGATCACCGGGCAATACCGTTTTGCGGAACTTGGCGTTATCAATACCCATAAAAAATACCAGCTTGGTACCCACTTCTGTTTCATTGTTCAGCAAAAGGATACCGCCCACCTGAGCCATGGCTTCAATCTGCAAAACGCCGGGCATCACCGGCCTTCCCGGAAAGTGCCCCGGGAAAAAGGGTTCGTTGACCGTGACATTCTTTACCCCAACGGCCCGTTCACCCGGCTCCAGTTCCACGATGGTATCCACCAGCAGAAAAGGATAACGATGGGGCAATATTTTTTTAATGGCGTTGATGTCAAAGATGACATCTTTTTTATCCACATCCTGGAATTTTCGCGTAAGTTGTTGTTTTTTATAGAGGTTTCGTAATATCCGCGCGAACTCGATATTGCTCTTGTGTCCGGGACGGGCGGCCAGTATCTGCGCCTTAATACTTACTCCGGTCAGGGCCAGATCCCCCATCAGGTCAAGCAGCTTATGTCGGCAGGGTTCGTTCTTAAAGCGGAATTTTTTATCATTCAACACCCCGGAGCTACCCAGGGAGATATCTTCCGAAATATTGAGTGCCTTGCGTAGCCGGCTAATATCATCCGCGCTAAGATCACGATCGACAATGACCATGGCGGCGTCCAGATCGCCCCCTTTTATCAGCCCCTGATCGATCAGCCCCTCGACTTCATGAAGAAAGCAAAAGGTACGGGCCGGGGCAAACTCCTTGATGAATTCCTTGCGCAGATTAAACAGACCGGTATGCTGACTGCCCAGAGCCGGATTCTGGAAATCAATCATCACCGTCAAACGGTAATCATCCGTCGGCAGGGCCACCAGTTCAATACCCCGTTCCTCAACCACATAGTCTACCGTTTCATTAACCACCAGATAGTCCCTGTCCGCCTCCTGTTCCTCTATACCGGCTTCCAGCAGGAGCTCGACAAAAGGTGAAGCGGAGCCATCACCAATCGGCGGTTCATTGGCATTCAGTTCAATACGTACGTTATCGATTTCCAGGCCCACCAGCGCCGCCAGCACATGCTCCACGGTGTGTACTTCCACCCCGTCCACCTGCAGGGTTGTTCCGCGCAAGCTGTCTACACCGTCGTTTTGGGTGACATTTTCCACCAGGGCTTCGATTTCCGGAGAATTTTCCACATCGGTGCGTATGAATTTACGTCCGTAATTATCTGGAGCAGGTTTAAAAGTTATGGTGGTTTTATTCCCGGTATGCAAGCCTCTGCCTTCAAAAGAGACCGCTTTTTTTATTGTTTGCTGCTTATCTGCCATGAATTTTCTCTATTAGTTCCCGTAGTTCGATTATTTCATTTTCCAGGTTGTTTATTTTCTTCATCGTATCCGGCAAATGCTTCAGGCTTACATCGATCCGCTTTTTCTGCATCATGGGTACGGCAGGCATACCTAACAAAATCTCGTCATTTTTAGTCGACTTGGTTACGCCCGATTTGGCACCAATGATATTATTGTCACCCACGGTTATGTGGCCATTGATTCCGACCTGCCCGGCCACGGTTACATGCCTGCCCACTTTAGTGCTTCCGGCAACCCCGCTTTGCGCGGCAATGACCGTATGCGCGCCGATAATACAGTTATGCGCCACCTGCACCAGATTATCCAGCTTAACGCCCTTCTCGATAACCGTCGTCCCCATGGTAGCCCTGTCGATGGTGACATTGGCCCCCAGTTCCACATCATCTCCGATAACCACATGGCCTATCTGGGGGATTTTGATGTATTTGTCTTTCTGGGGAGCGAAACCAAAACCGTCGCTGCCGATCACGCTGCCATTGTGTATGATGACCCGGTTACCGATAACGCAATTTTCCCTCACGGAGACATTGGGGTAGAGAATGCAATCATCCCCAACGGTAACATGGCCGGATAAAACCACACCGGGATGCAGCACGCATCTTTTACCGATACGACAGTTTTCGCCGACGAAAACCAGGGGGGCAATAGCGCAATCTTCACCGATAGTGGCGCTCTTCTCTATATGTGCCTTGGGAGAGATACCTTCAAAACTGTGTGTTTTTTCGGGGGCATAGGCTTTTAATACATACAAAAACCCCACATACGCATCCTTAACGCGTATATGAGGTGTTTTAAGATTGTCATACTCCTGATCAACGATCAGGGCCGCGGCCCGGGTGGAGTCCAGAAAGTGTTTATACTTTTTGCTGGATATGAAGCTTATTTCCCCGTCACCGGCCTCTTCTATTTTTGCCGGACCGGATATAAGCACATCGCCCGCACCGTGTAGCTCTCCGTTTATAAGCTGCGCAATTTCACTTAAGGTCATGCGCATCGCTTTACTTCTTGCTCTTTCCGGAGTTTAACTCATCCAATACCTTCTGGGTGATATCCAGTCCCGGATTGGCATATAAAATACCCGCGGAACCGTCAAAAATCATATCATAGCCTTCTTCTTCACCAACTTTTTGGATAGCGGCGTTTATCTTGTCGATAACGGGTTGAAGCAGTTCGGCCTGTTTTTTGTACAGCTCGCCCTGCGGGCCCAGTTTTTCATATTTGAAGCGTTCCACTTCCATGGCTTTTTGCTGAGCAAGCTTCATCTTTTCCTGCTTTTTTTCCGGACTCAGCAAAAGACTTTGAGACTCTATTTCGTTGGCCAGGGTTTGATACTCCTTAACCATTTTCTCATAGTTGACCTGCGTCTGATTTTGCAGCTCTTTGAATTTATTTTGCGCATCAACCGATTCTTGATATTCCATCGATATTTTTTGTGAATTTACATACGCAAATTTCTGGGCAAATACACCCGCGAACATGGATAAAGTAATGATACTGATGAGTGAAATCTTTGATATTTTCACTTAGGCCTCCTTATGATCTTTAAATATTATAGCTTACAAATTTAGGTAAATTGTTAGAACCTTCCAAATTGAAAGTGCACCTTCCAATCGCCGGTTCGTTTTCCGGTTGCGTCATAGTAGTCAAAACCATAGCCGAAATCGATACCGATAATACCCACCAGGGGCATAAACAGACGCACACCCGCGCCCACGGAACGGCGTAATTCAAAGGGATTGGTTTGTCTGATATCTTCCCAGGCATTGCCCCCCTCGGCAAACAAAAGTCCGAATATGGTTGGATTAGGGGCGATGGGAAAACGCAGCTCCACGGTGGTTTTTATCATGGACTTGCCACCGATCGGGCGGCCGGCAGAGGTCAAAGGCCCCACCTGACCATCATCATACCCGCGCAAACCTTCGGCGAATCCCAATCCGCTGCCCCCCATGTAGAAGTACTCTCCAAACAGGATAAATGAATCTTTTCGCAATTGGTTCAAAATGCCGAACTTATTCTGGGTATAAAGAACGAGTTTAAATGGCAGGGGAATAAACCATTCCGATGAGAACTGGGTTTTAAAGAAGTGCTGGTCGCCGCCCAGTGGCCCGCCGGAAAGCTGTAAACTCAAAGAGTGGGTGGAACCGCTGGTGGGAAATTCCGCGCTGTTACGGCTGTCCCGGGAGATGATTTGTGTCAGGCTGAGCTGACTTGTATTCCCGGCCGTCCCCAGTTCCTCATAACGGCGTTGCAGCTCCGTATCCCGGATATTGGTGATGGAAGTTTCCGCCGCGCGAATAACCCAGTCACCGCGAAAATAGTTATCGGGCCAGTAAAACCGGCGTCCGATACGAATGGTGCCACCGAGGTCGCGGCGATCCCAGGGGTAAAAACCGCCACCGGAACGGGTATTAAACAGTGAGAAGCCCGCCAGCGTCGGGGTATCGAACATCCAGGGCTCGGTAAAGCTTACCGATATGGAACGATAGATACGTCCGAATTGCCAGTCAAAAACCAAACGTTGTCCGTCGCCCCCTGCCGTCGGATGAGCCAGGGAGAAGTTATTGAACGTAAGACCAATACTGCCGATCAGGCCGTCCCGCTGGCTGTAACCGGCGGACATGTTGGCCGTATCGGTGGATTTTTCCTCTACCTGGATGCTTAAATTCACATGTTTGGGATCATTGGGAATAAGCTTCACATCCGGCCGGATATTCTGTGTAAAATAATTTAACACCATCAAATCGCGGATGGAGCGCTCCAGCTTGGCATTGTTGAACACATCGCCCGGATGTATTTTAAATTCCCGGCGGATTACCTTTTCACTGGTTTTGGTATTTCCTGTAATCAGAATGGACTTTATGCGCACCACGGTGCCTTCACTGATATTGAAGGTCACATTCAGGGTGTCGTTATGAACGGGCACCTCCTGCGGGATAATACTGGCAAAGAGATAGCCCTGATTGTAATACATGTTTCTCAGACGGTCACGGATACCTTCGTCATATTTTTTCTGGTCATAGACATCACCCTTTTGGATATCCAGTGAAGCCGCCAGTTCCTCGTCGGAGAAAATTTCATTGCCCTTAAAGGCAATATCGCCAAAATAATACTTGTTACCTTCATACACCCAGATATCTATAAAAAGATTGCGTTTATCCTCGCTGTAATAGAGAGAGTCCCTGACAATATCCGCGTCACGGTAGCCGTGATCCTTATAATATTGAATGACCAGGGCCTTATCCGCCTCATATTTTTTTGCGTTAAAATCGGCGGAACGCCACCAGCGGTCTTCCTGGGTGTCTTCCATGGCATCCCGCAAATCATCACTTTCAATGTTTTTATTGCCGTGGAAGGTAATCTTTTCAATCTGCACCTCAAAACCTTCCTTGATATTCACCATCAGGTTAACCCGCCCCTTGGCCGCTTTTAGCGTATCTATGTTTACCTGGGCCAGCAAAAAGCCTTCTTCCGTATATTTTTTGAGCAGGCGCTGTTTCATCCGGGAAATTTTATATGGCGAAATGACCATGCCCCGGTAAGTTTGCAGGGCCTCTTTTACTTCATCCTCGGACAGCTCTTCATTTCCCTTGATGATCACCGAACGCAGGCGGGGGTATTCTTTTACCCGGATCAAAAGATCAATGCCATCCATAGACTGATTGACGATATAAATTTGTATATCTTCAAAAATATTTAAACCCCACAGGTTTTTAATGGCCTTTTGGATGTCGTCACCGGTAATGCTTTCACCGATGGCCAAGCCGGAGTTCAGACGGATGGTACTGGCGTCGGCGCTTTTATTGCCTTCCACGGTAATGGTGTTAATAACGATATTTTGTGATTGAGATTGAACCTGTACGGAAAAAATCAAAACAATATTTATAATCAACAGAGCGAATATCTTTCGCACGTTCTCCTCCATAATCAATATTAGAATGTGAATGAATGCCTGAAGCGAATCTTAAAATCCTCAAGATATTGCCGTTGGTTGGCAAAATTGTAGTAACTCATAAGTTCCCGGTCCCATTCGAATTCGATGAGCATATTTCTGAAAAAGCGGTATTCCAAACCGATCGAATGGTTAAAATCAAATCCTGTTTCCGTATTATCATACACGGATACCAACTGGCCCGTGTAGGATAGGTATAAGTTTTCCGATAAATACTTTCCCAGCGTCACTTCCGAACTGGACATCAGGTACAGATATGAGTTCCCCGAATAAAAAGGGTTGATAATCGAGTTTTTATTTCCCCCGACCTGCCTGCCCACACTGGAATAAAATAAATTCCGGGCAATATTCGAATTAAATCGCACTAAATCAATACCTAAATTATTTTCCAGAGCTTTTTCCAGGGGACGCAATAAAGGCCGTATCAGATAGCGCTCGGTAATCGCGCCGCCCACGGTTGTGGCCTTTTGCCGGATATTTTCAGCAGAGTAACCCAGATAAGCCATAACTTGTTCCTGGGTTTCTCCAATTGTTGGATCCGCCGAAACAAGTTTAAATTTAAAATCCTCCCAATTACCCTGCCGCCGTTCGTTTCCCGTTTTGGGATCCACGGCATATAATTGAAGATATATGGTCTTGGGGATGGCGCCCACACTGTCACGGATTGTGGTCCAGGCACGTCCGGAAACCTCGGGCATCTGCTCATTTCGGTTAAAACTGATATTAAAGCGATCTACTTTAAAGTTTAAATCGAGATACTCCAGCCTTCCCCGGCTGGAAACAAGACTTCCCTGAGGTCTGAATGTACCCTTTTTTATGATTCCTGTAAAGTCTAAACCCGGACTGCCCTCGTCGACGGTTAATTCCGCGCGCACATTATCGATATAGGCCGGGATATCCCGGCGGTAACTGACATCCTTTCCGGCACGTACCAGAATATCCCACTCCATATTTGCCAAAAACTCCTGCACGGGGCTTTTCCTTTTCCCGGGCTTACCGCTGACGACAAAAGGAAAGGTGACCTGTGAATTATTAAGAACCACCTCTCCGAAAACCGTCGGATGCCTGATCGGCCCGGCAAAATAAAAATAGGGTTGACCGCTACGCCCCTGAAGATGAATATGTCCCGTTTCGTTTGCATACATTAAACCGGGAAGATGTATATTGACCCCCTCACCGGATGTTTCCATGGCCAGAATGCCAAAATCCAGTCCAAGGCCTTTAAAATTCCAGTGTTTCAGCTTGCGGCCATCCACCACCGGAAGATCGCGCACCGTGTGGATTTTAAGATATTCATTATCCACAAAGGCGGTAAAGTGCTTTATATCCACCTTGCCGCTGCCTTCTTCAAGCACGATATGCGTGGAAATATCCTGCACATGACGGGCAACATCGGCCAGCCAAAGCTCCCCGCGATCTATGGTAATGTCTGCCGCTACCAGTTTCAGATCATTGCGCCGGCCGCGCAGCTTGGCATTGATATCCGAAAAGGAGGCGCCGTCTCGAAAAAAAGGTACCCAATGGTTGAGATAATGAAAAATATCCCCGTCGAACTTCAGGGCGATATCCATCTCCCTGTTTGCACTTAGCGGCAGCGTGCCCACGCCATAAAGATGGTAGCGACCGCTCTTTACCAGGCTAAAATCTTCTATCTCCAGGATATGGGCATCGGGATTTAAAAAGGTTCCCGTGGAGTCCAGCCGGTCATCCACCTTAAGCGTCAGACGGTCAAAAGCGATATTATTTAACATACCGTTGTTGACATTGATCCCGGCCTGCATAAAGGGCCGGCGGCTTGTCCCCTTTAAGGAAAAGTTATAGGCGGCGTCTCCCGTTAAGACCTCTCCGGAAAGGCCCATGGCCTTGAATATCGTCGCCAGGTCTATATTGTCCCCGCCGGCATATCCGAATATCTGATCATTAAGGAAATGCCAGGTGGCCCTGCCGGTTAAAATGGGGCGGTTGTTCTGAAAGATATTCAGGGTATCCACGGCCAGCCGGGTACGATTTACACGGATTTTAAGTTCCGGCTTAAAGTAGCCCTGATCATTAAAAACAAACCGGTCACCGCTGATATAACCGTCCAGGCGCGGCTCCTTCAGGCTACCGCTAATATTGACCTTGCCATCAAGATAGGCCTGGGTTTTATAATCATCCCCCGGTTTTAGTCCGGCCAGTTTATAAAGCTTAAAATGGTTCAGTTTTATATTGCCCGACAAGGTGGACGGTTGGTTTAAATCGATAAAAAAATCACCCTTGAGTGTATTTTCAAAATTAAAATAGCTGCCGAGAAAACTCCTGGAGATATCCACGCTATACTCGCCGATCAACTGGCCCACGCTTATCTCTCCCTTGAGGGAGTGTTTTTCCCCGGTCAGGTTCAGGATATGCGTGGTGGCGCTGAACAGGGTATCCGGCCGGTTCTTCTTGCGGAACAGCAAGGCACCGCGCAGGTCATTAATGGTACCGGAAAGATGGGCGGTGGTACGTATTTTTTTCCGCAGGGAATGCACCAGCGGATCGCTGGTCATGCGATGAAAAGGAAAATCGGAAATATCCATATAACTGATTTTGGGGTCGCTCAGGTAGTCACTGACCAGGGCATCGAATTTAAAATCCTTGTCGGAGCTGTAGCGGGTGGAGATTTTCAGATTTTTACCGTTACCCTTAATGGCGCCAAATGTGCTCCATAAGGTATCGGTTCTTACCAGGGCATAGTGCCATCGCCCATTGACATAACCGTTTTTAAAATTAACATTCAGCCGCAGCCCCATATCATGCCCGGCATTGGACAGTTTGTCAAACACCAGATGCTGCTGTGAATAATTTTTTGCGTCCAGCTCCATCGACAGGGCTTGTGTCGGCAGGTCATAGCGCCCTCTTCCCGAGAAAGCACCAAAGATACTGTTCAAACGAAGGTCTTCCAGACGCAGTTGTTTTCCGGCATAATCCCAATTTATCTTTAAATTTGAGAAGCGGCTGCCGGCAAACAAAAAATCCGGCGCCAAAACAAGCCCCTTTACGGTAAGCTCGCGGTCAAACCGGTATTGGGCCCTTAGGGATACGTATCCGCTGTCCCATGGCAAAGTGGAAAAGGCGGGAATGTTTCGTATCCGGATAGCCTCATTGTATATACGCCCGGCAATAACGGGATGAAAGATATTCTTAATTCCCGCGGAAAAAGAAACGGGTGTGTTCTGAAAACTCAAACGTCCTTCGTCTATGGCCAGACTGTTATTGCGGACATTTACCAAACAGCTAAGACTGTCAAATGCCGTACCCGAAAGGTCGCCGGAAATATCTTCCAGATGCAACTGTCCGTTAAGAACCAGCGAGTCCAGTGAGGCAAACTGGCCCCGGGCTTTCAATTTGCCGGCTATGCGGCCATTATGCAAGTTAAAGGCATCGGTAAACTCACGGGAAAACCTGGCGGCAATATTATTATTTACCACATAATCCTTAATTTCCACCTCGGCCCGGAAGTTGGCATCCCGCAAGTTATAATGGGCGCGCATGTTAAAGTTTTTTTCCTGCGAGGACAACACCCCCCCGCTAAGGGTAATCAGACTATCCTCCACGGTCAGGGCGCCATCCAGGTTCTGGGCAATGGAAAAATAACTGCCGTCACTGCCGGCGAGGATGACCTTTCCGGAATGAACCAGAATATCGGGAGTTTGCTTTAAGAGATATTCAATTTTTTCGGCCGGAATCCGCGTACCGGCCGAAATGGGCTTTGCCCCTTCCTCTTCCTGATGGCGGTAGTGAAGAATCAACCGGGGCTTGTCGATATGAATACGGGAAATAAGATTGTTCAGACCGGCTTTATGGCGAAAAAGATTGATCACATCCAGATTGATCTCAATGGCGTCTATTAAAAGTTCCAACGAACCATCTTCGGAAATATAGCTGATCTGATCAATCGAAATACCATTGATACCGATGGTAAAGTCATCCAACTCGAGAACGGCATTTTCCTCATCGGGGAATACCTTTTCCAGCAATCGTTTTTTCAAGGGTTCGTCAAGCCCCGTTAACTGAAGAATAAAAGGGCTTGCCGAAATCAATATCCCTAAAAAGGTAATGGTAATGGCAATGATGATAAATATGCGTTTCATGCAGTATCGAATCTGTAAAAACTAATGTACACTAAATAACAAACGGTTTTGCACCGCTGCCTGTATGTTACGGAGGTGATTCTACACGGTTCCGTGGTCAAGCTTAAAAAGTTAAGGAAAACAGGAGCTTATATCCAGAAATACCGAAAATTAAAATTTTATAAATACCTCCTTACCCGGAAACCAGCCCAAAGTGAACTCCTTCCCTTTCCGGCTGACAAAAATATATTTTCGGATGAGTCGGAAAACAGGATCATGAGGAAGCTAAAGGTAAGATAGGGCCATTTTAAGAGTTGGTTATCATTTTGCTGAAATCCTGACTGCTTATGGCTTTCCCAATAGCCGTAATCTTGAGCTTCTCTTTCTCATCACCATCAACAAAATAGACGGGTATGGCGGAGGTTCTTTTTCTTTCTTTTATTTTTTTTGCGGTTAGCCGACCATGAGAGGGCTTTGCGGCATAGTTTACCACAATTATATCGGGCATGAACTCAGCACTTTTCCTGTAAGCCAACGCTCCGTCCATTTGCTCAGACTCGACAACATTGCCGTTTTGGGAACATATCCCGAGCAGAGAGCTCTCTTTAGAAAAATCAATTACGAATACTTTCATAGCCCCAATTTTCTTTTATGGAGAAGCAATAAAACGATGCTTACCAGAGAAATAAGAGTTCCGAAGGGTAAATACCAAAGTGTAGCCGTAAATAAAATCATTCCAAACATATAGGCCCAGGCCTGGGAGGTTTGCAAGCCATAAATATATGCGAACCACAGAATTCCATAGACAATAAACATGGGGCCCAATTTAAAAACGTTTACATTCAAACGGTTAAAAAGAAAGGCCCAGGGCCCGGGCTTTTCCGGCCCGATATATTTTCCATTGACCACGACAAAAAGCCCGTCAATGAACATATACGCCCCATTAAGCAAGCCCATAATTGTCAAAAACAGTTTCATCACTCTAAGCCCATGTGAAAATCATCGCTACAACTTAGCGGCTATGATCTCGGCGACATCCATAACCTGTTGCGTAGCCTCCAGTTCGTTACCGGCATCGGTCATCATCGTCATGCAAAAGGGACAGGCGGTGGCAATGATTTCCGCTTCCGTTTGACGGGCTTCCTTAAAGCGTTCCCGGCGTATGGCTTCGGTACCCTTTTCCTCTTCTTTCCACATCTGTCCGCCGCCGGCGCCGCAGCAGAAACTGTTCTCCGCATTCCGCGGCATTTCTATCAGTTGACCGACTTTACTCAGGTTGTTCCGCGGGGCCGTATATTCCCCGTTGTGGCGTCCCAAATAACAGGGATCATGGAAGGTCACTTTTTGTTCATCCTTTTTAGGATTCAATTTTCCCTGATCCATCAGTTCTTCGATAAAGCGGGTATGATGCACCACTTCAAAATTGCCGCCGAACTGTTTATACTCGTTTTTTATTGTATGCAGGCAATGGGGACAGGTGGTGACAATTTTTTTAGGTTTGACCGAATTCAACAATTCGACATTTTGTTCGGCCATCATGCTGAAAAGGTATTCATTCCCGGAGCGGCGGGCGCTATCACCCGTGCAGCTCTCTTTATTGCCCAAAACGGCAAAATTGACGCCGGCGGTATTTAGTATTTTTGAAAAGGAACGGGCTATTCTCTGGCCCTTTGTTTCAAAAGCCCCGGCACAGCCCACCCAGTACAATACATCAAAATCGGGATTTTCATCAACGGTTTTTACATCCAGCCCCGGTTCCTCCCGGGCCCATTTCATGCGATCCTCATTCATGTTCCAGGGGTTCTGGTTACGCTCCATACCGTTGTAGGCGCCTTGCAGTTCCTTGGGGAAATCGGATTCCATTAAAACCTTGTCACGGCGCATATTCAGAATATCCATCATCGGTTCATTGCCGACCGGACATACTTCCACGCAGGCAGCACAACTGGTACAGGCCCACAAGGCCGAGTCACTGAGAAAATGCCCGCCCATTACGCTGTCGGTTTCCTCCCCCGCGGCAAAGGCCTTGAGATGGTTGTTCAGAAAAACACGTTTATTGATTTCCAAAGCGGAAGGGCTGAGTTCCTTACCGGTTTGATAGGCCGGACAAACATCCTGACAGCGGTTACACATGATGCAGGCAAAAGCATCCAGAATTTGCGTTTTATCCAGATGCTCCATGCGGGCCACGCCAAACTGTTCGGCATCTTCCGCTTCAAAATCGAGCCGCTCCATGGCACCGGGGGCGGGACGTTCCGGTCGTGTCATAAAATTAAGCGGCCCCATAAAAAGATGGGCGTGCTTGCTTGATGGAAAGTAGGGTAAAAAGGCCAGTATGAGGCCCAGTGCCAGCCACCAACAGACATGGATGGCCAGGGTGACGGCATCCGGGGACATTCCGTTCCAAAGCTGTGCCACGCCGGAGGCAAAAGGCTGCCAGGCGTCACCGCCAGACGCGGCCAGTACAAAACTTTCACCCAGGAAGCGAAAACCGATATGCGCCAGGATAAACAAGCCCACGATAAGGGAGTCCTGCTTTATTTTGGCCGCGCTGCCCTCCAGTAACAGAACATTATCGCGAATATTCAGTTCTTTGGGCTTTATGATAAAGCGCCGGATAAGAAAAACAAGCATGCCCAGCAAAGCGGCCACGCTGAAGATATCCGTAAAAAGCCGGTAATAATTACCCAATGGCCCCGTGCCTAAAAAATGAAATTCATTAATATATCCGGTCAGAATATCTCCCAGGTTAACCAGGAAATAGAAGATAAAGGCCCAGGCGATCAGAGCGTGAAAAAAACTTAACAACGGTCTCTTCTTAAGTACCGTTTTCTGGGTAAACAACACCGAAACGGCCGAAAGAACTCTTTTAAGCAGAGGGTTGAAGTAGAGCTTATCCTGGCCGCGGCTTATGGCCCGGAACATAAGCATGAACTTTTGAGCGGCAAAATATAAGGACAGGACGAGAGCAACGGCGAAAATCATTTTTTCCAAAGATGTAAGCATCGTATTAACCTCGTAAAAATGTAAAACGATTGTCAGTATCGGTAAACCGCGGAGCGAATGCCGGAGCGGGCCGGGTTAAAATTTCTCGGGCAATAATCCTTTTTGTTGCCATATGCGGCGCTTAAAAGGCGGCAGGTAATCGACAAACAACACTCCGTTAAGATGATCAATTTCATGTTGCAGCACACGTGCCATCCAGCCGTCAAAGGATTCCTCGCGGGGCTGGCCATTCTCATCAAAATATTTGAGCCGGATACCCTCGGGGCGGCTTACATCATCGCGCACATCGGGAATGGACAGACACCCTTCTTCCAGGATATCCTCCCCCCAGGAGTCGATGATTTCCGGGTTGATAAACGCCCGGGGTTCTTCTTCTTCCTCGATGGAGGAGATATCCACCACGCATAGCTTAAGAGAGTAGCCCACCTGCGGCGCAGCCAGGCCGATGCCCTCTTCACGATGCATGGTCACGATCATATTATGGATGGTTGTTTCCAGGGATTTGTCAAAGGTGTCTATGGCCTTTGTTGCCCTTCGTAATACCGGATCGCCTATATAGCGGATTTTATACATCTACGACCCTACACCGCGAAAGAGTTGCCACAGCCACAGGTTTTTGCCGCGTTCGGATTGTTGAATACAAAACCGCTGCCATTCAAACCGTCGGTATAATCCAACTGCGTTCCGGCCAGGTATACCACGCTTTTGGAGTCAATGATCACCTTAACATCACCATACTCATAAAGCTGGTCGCCTTCCGTTTTCTGGTCATCTATATCCAAAACATAAGTAAAACCGGAACAGCCACCGCCTTTTATCCCGATGCGGATAAAGCTTTCCGCTTTATTTTCCTCGCGCATAATTTCACGGATTTTGGAAACGGCCTTTTGTGTTACTTCGATCATGTGCGATTTCCTTTATATTGTTTCTTGTTTTCATCCTTTTTCTTATGGTCATCAGTAGAACGGGAAGTAATCGACTTCCTTATTACTGTAACCTTAATTTGTCCGGGATATTCCATTGTTTCCTTAATTTTTGCGGCAATATCCGACGATAAGACGATACATTGTTCATCGGTTATCTTGGCCGGCTCCACGATGACACGCACTTCACGCCCCGCGGAAATGGCATATGTTTTATTCACCCCGTCAAAGGAGTTGCCTATTTCCTCCAGTTGTGTTATCCGTTTCGTATAGGCTTCCAGGGAATCCCTGCGGGCCCCGGGTCTGCTGCCGCTGATTTTATCGGCGGCAGTCACCAGCACCGAAATCGGACTGATGGGTTCGGCCTCTTCATGGTGGGCCAAAATAGAGTTGATCACCACTTCATGTTCCTTGCATTTTTCCGCCAGTTCCACACCCAGAGTCACATGGCTTCCTTCGGAATGGCTACTGATGGATTTACCGATATCATGGAACAAGCCGGCACGACGGGCCAGTTTTACATTAAAGCCCAGTTCCGCGGCCAGGGCCCCGGCCAGAAACGCCACCTCCTTGGAATGCTGTAACTGATTTTGTCCGTAGCTGTAACGGTAGCGCAGACGCCCCAGATTTTCGCGCATCAACGGATGCACATTGTTTAAACGCAATTCACGCAGCGTTTCATCCGCCGCCTTCTGAATCGATTTATTGACTTCGGCCTTGGCCTTCTTCACCGCCTGCTGGATGGTGTTTATATTGATATTGCGATTTTTGATCAGGCTTTCCATGGCCAGGCGGGCCACTTCGCGGGCCACCGGATCGAAACCGGACAGTACGACTAGTTCCGGAGTATCATCCACGATTACCTTAACACCGGTGGCCTCTTCAAAGGCCCGGATATTTTTACCCTCGCGCCCTATGATCATTCCCTTAAAGCGTTCATTGGGCAGTTCCACATTGGACAGGGTCGATTCCAGCGTAAAATCGTAAGCCAGGTTCTCGATGGCGGTGGCAATAACCTCCTTGGCCTCTTTTTGCGCCTTCTCCCGCGCTTCCGCACGGATGTCATTGGCCATTTGAGCCGCCTCAAGCTTGACCTTTTGTTCCAGATTCCTCATAAGCTCCGCGCGGGCTTCCTCCTGGGAGAAATGGGCCAGACGCTCAAGCTTCAGATTTTGCTGCTCAATGATGGCGTCCACTTTTTTATGCTTTTCATAAAGCATCTCTTCCTGTTCTTCCAGCTTCTTCTCTTTATTCTCTAACCGGGATTCGATTACTTTGAGTTGATTCTCGGCCCGTTTTATCTGCTTTTCTTTCTGTAACAGCTCCGACTCCTGACGACGGAACTTAATATCTTTTTCCCGTAATTCATTTTGGAATTGTGCCCTTTTCTTTTGCAAATCCATCTTAAAATTATAGAGGCGCTCTTTTTTTATTTTCTCCGCTTCCCTTTCAGCCTTTTCCAGGATAGACTTTGTGGAATTCCTTGTTCGAAGAGCGTTGAGATGATAGATAAGCAAACCGATAAGCACACCGGCCACCAGTCCGGCCGATACATAAATAAGTGGATTTTGATTTAAATTTTCAAACATGTAATCTCCGTATTTTTACTCGCCGGCGGGTACCATCGAACGATGAAGGCACCGGGCAAATTCATAAAAAAAAGAAAGTTAGCTCAAAAACAGGGTAAAGACAAGTACTACAACGCAGGAAAGGTTAAATAAAAAAATCAGTGAAAAGCATCCAGCGAAAGGTCGGGAATTTGGTCTATATCCACGTTACGGTGGATTTTCTTAAACTCCTGAAATATATCCGGATCAAATTTACCGTTAACAGCCTCACGCTCCATAACTTCTATGGCATGGTCTTTACTCAAGGCCTTGCGGTAGGGCCGGTCGGTGGTCAGGGCGTTAAAACTGCCGGACAGGGATATGATCCGCGCCAGAAAAGGAATATCCTCCCCCACAAGCTGATCGGGATATCCGGTACCGTCGTACATCTCTTTATGACTGCGAACGATGGGCAGGGTACCTTTTAAGGTTGATATCGGTTCTACAATGCGTTCACCGGCAATGGGGTAAGCACGTATCTTCTCAAACTCATCCGGTGTTAACGGACCCGGCTTGGAAAGGATTTTTTCGTCGATTTCTATTTTCCCGATGGCATGCAGCAAACCGCCACGGGCCACATCCAGCGTATCCTGGGCGTCAAGCCCCAGTTCACTGGCAAAAAAATGGGCGTGGGAGGCCAGCTTTAGTGAGGAGCCCTGGGCATAGGCATCCTTTACCTCGGCAATCATGGCCATCTTAAAGATCAGGTCTTCCGCGCTGCGCAGCTGTTTTTTATAACTTTGCAGTTCAAGAATGGTGCGTACACGCATCTTGAGTTCATAAATATTAAAGGGTTTGGTTAAAAATTCCACGTTGAGTTCATAACTGAAGGCCCGCGCCCGGTTATCATCGAGGCCGGTGATCAGGATAATCGGTATATTCCTGGCCTCCTCATTTTGCTTCAGTTGCTTGCATACCTCAAAGCCGTCGATCCCCGGCATCTGCACATCCAGCAAAATCAGATCCGGATGCTCTTCAAATACTAATTTGATACCTTCTTCGCCGGAAGAGGCACTGATAAAGTTATGCGATTCTGTGAGAAAGAATGACTTAATAAGAGCGATAGACTCCGCATAATCATCAATAATTAATATTTTGGCCAAAACGGACAGCTCCCCTGATGAAATAGAAATATGTTACTGCATCGACTTTATAGATAAAAGACTTAAGATTTGATATGATATTGCGAAAAATTAAGTATAAAATATGTCAAATCTAACGTATTATTCTGTGACATTTAGCACTTCACCCTCTTTTAATGGAAAACCGTTCAGAAAATCACGCACATCCATCTGTTTTTTACCCTGGAGTTGTAACCTTTTAATTATAATCGTGCCCGGCTGACAGGCCACGGAGATACTGTCTTTTGTGATACCGGTAATCTCTCCGGGTCGGGCATGCGGAGAATCCTGTTTATCCCCAACCGCTTTCAGTATTTTCAGTTTCTTACCCTCAAGAAAGGTATAGGCCCCCGGATAGGGGGAAAGACCGCGAATAAAATTACCAACCCTTGTATAGGGCTGGTTAAAAAGAATGCGCGTATTTTCCGGTGTCAGTTTCGGCGCCCGGGAAGCCCGCCGGTCATCCTGAGCCTGCGGGGTGACCGTACCCTTTTGCAGACGATCCAGGGTTTCCAGCAGAAGTCCGGCGCCAAGCGGCGCTAAAATATCATGCAACTCCCCCGCGGTCATGTCATCGCTTATTTCAACGGACTTTTGCATAAGAATATCACCGGTATCCACCTGAGCATCTATCAGCATGGTGGTGACCCCCGTCTTCTGTTCGCCATTGATGATGGCCCAGTTTATGGGGGCGGCTCCCCGGTATGCCGGCAACAGCGAAGCGTGAACATTCAACGTTCCCATGACCGGAATGGTAAAAACGGCGCGCGGCAATATCTTAAAAGCCACAACCACAAATAAATCGGCCTTTAAGCCGCGCAGGGTGCGGATAAAATCATCTGTTTTTAAAGATTCCGGTTGCAGCACGGGCAGCTTATGGGCCAGAGCCGCCAGCTTTACGGGAGAGGGTTTAATCTTTCGCCCCCGGCCCTGCTGTTTATCGGGAACGGTAACAACGGCCACTATATTATGGCCGCCCCGGACAAGCGCCTCAAGCGAATGTACCGCAAAGTCCGGAGTGCCCATAAAGACAATTTTCATTACTTCTTTTTCTCAACGTTATCGCTTTTTTCGGTTTTTTTGCCAATCGGAATAACCAACTCGATGGCCGCTTTATCCATGTTGATTTTTACATTGTCATCCACTTTTACAACGACGGTTTTATTTTCATCCGTGAATCCGACGACCTTGCCGTGTATGCCACCGCGGGTAATAATGTTATCCCCCTTTTTCAGTTCCTGCAGCATCTTTTGCTTTTCTTTTTGCTTTTTCATCTGCGGGCGCATCATCAAAAAATAGATGACCACCATAATGATGATAAAGGGCAGAAAAGACATTATCGGATTGACCTGCTCCTGTTGCTGAATGATGGTAAGTAAAACATGACTCATGATAATTCTCCTTAAAATGCATTGTTAAATGATGTGATTATCTCTTTTTTCCATGGGGAAAAGATTCCCTCTTTTATTTTTTTTCGTGCCTCTTCCATCAGCTTCAGATAATAATGAAGGTTGTGATGGGTCGTCAACCAGATACCCAGCACCTCGTTGGCGTTGAGCAGATGACGGATATAGGCCCGTGAAAAGTTCCGGCAGGCATAACAGGAACAACGCGCGTCCATGGGCCGTTCATCCGTTTTATAGCGGGCCGCTTTTATAACCAGTTTTCCCTGATGGGTAAACACCGTTCCGTTGCGGGCGTTGCGCGTGGGCATGACACAATCAAACATATCCACGCCGCGCTCTATGCTTTCCAGCAAATCCTGGGGCATGCCCACCCCCATCAGATATCTTGGTTTTTCGGCCGGTAATATATCGGTACTCAGGTCGGTCATGGCCAGCATATTTTCCTTAGACTCCCCCACGGCCAACCCGCCGATGGCATAGCCGGGAAAATCCATTTCAACCAGCGCCCGGGCACTGGCCTCTCTTAAGCCGGGAAAGGTACCGCCCTGAACGATAGCAAACAACCACTGATCATATCCATGTAAGGGCGTCGATCTTTCATAGGCTTCCCGGGCTGCGGCGGCCCATTTCAGGGTTGTCTGATGCGAAGCGGCCACATACTCCTTTTCGGCGTCATGTGCCGGACACTCATCGAGCACCATCATGATATCGCTGCCGATCTTTTGCTGAGTCTCCAAAACCGACAAAGGGGTAAACAGGTGACGGGAGCCGTCAAGATGCGATTTGAAAACAACCCCTTTCTCATCAATTTTCCGTAACTCCTGCAAACTGAACACCTGAAAACCACCACTATCGGTCAGGATGGGTCTGTTCCAGCTCATAAAACGGTGCAAGCCGCCAAAGCCGGCGATCAAATCGGCTCCGGGTCTTAGATAGAGATGATAGGTATTGCCCAATATGATCTGCGCCTGCAGCTCTTCCAGATCCTTCGGGGATTGTGTTTTAACGCTGGCCTGAGTGCCTACCGGCATAAATATGGGCGTTTCTATCGTGCCGTGATCCGTTTCTATTTTACCGAGCCGGGCTTTCGATTGGGTATCCGTCTGAAGAAGTGTAAATTTCAAGATATTTAGCTGATGTTTATTTTATTTAAGCGGTTAATTTATAAAAGCTCCATTTTTAATTCAAAGAAAACGAAGCTTATAAAGCTACGCTTTAAACAAACGGCGGTAGCGCCGGAGGTTGAGTTGGCTGTTATAGAAAATATCATCCAGAACAAGAGCGGCCGACCCTAAAATACCGGCATACTCATTCAATGAGGCGGCTTCGATATCAACAGACTTAATGGGAATGTGCAGCTGATCCTTTTTCACCTTTTCGCGAATCAGCTTTATCAGCAGGGGGGTTTTGGACACATGTTCACTGCCAATAATCAAAATCTCCGGATTGAGGGTATTGATCAGGTTTATGGAAAGAATACCGATCAGACCCGCATATTGACTGATGAGTTCCAGGGAAAAGGTGTCGTTTTGTTCGGCGGCGGAAAGAATGGAATCAAGGGTTACCTCCCGTTCGCTCAGACAGGTATCGATATTACTTTTCACTCCGCGGACAGCGGCGGCTACCAGCCCCTGTTCGGAAAGGATTTGGGCAAAATTGGTTTGACCGTTGAACAACAGGGCAAACTCTTCCGCCGAGCGGATATAATAACCGAGTTCATAAAAACCGACTTCGCCGGAACTGGCCGATACTCCCCGGTAGAGCTGGCCGTTGATAACAATCCCCGCTCCCAGTCCGTCACCGGTCCACAGATATACCAGATTTTTATAATTCCGTCCATGTCCGAAGTGAAACTCACCCAGGGTCATGGCCTTAACATCATTTTCGATAAAGGTATCGATCTGCAGGGCATCCATCAGCCGTTGTTTTATGGGCACATCTTCCCAGTTTTTCAAGGTATCCGATTCGGAAATACATCCTTTTGTATAATCAATCAGTCCGGGAATGGAAACGCCAATGCCCATGGGAATGGCATCGGCCGCCCAGTTAGTTTCCTTCAAATTTTCAATCTGTTCGATAACCTGATCCAGCACGTTCTCCAGCGCGGTGCCGCTTTTAAAGCGTATCATACTTTTGTCAATAATATTGGCGTCCAGATCGGTTAAGGCCACCCGGGCATGGTTTCTTTTTATCTCCACCCCAATGCTGTAGCCGGCGCGGCGGTTAAACTCCAGCAGGATGGGACGGCGCCCGCCCAGCTTACCGGTTTCCCCGCGGCCGATCTCCTTTACAAAGGAGGATTCCAACAACATGGCCACGATTTCCGAAACCGTCGCTTTGGATATTTTATACGCCTTGGCCAGCTCGGCGCGGGACAACGGGCCGTACTCTTTAATATAGCGCAGCAGATTCAACTCATTAAAATCACGTAGCAGTTTGGGGCCGTAGCCAACAGATCGTAACATAGACTATATAATTTTATCCTAATTTTGGCTAAATATTTTCGGTGGTTGTATATTCAATAATACTCAATTAGATTCGACAATATACTTAATTTCCTCTAAATCCGAAATCTTTAAATACAGGTGCATCATTACCTATGACCTCCATGTCTGATTATCGCCCTCTCCTGCCGGCGGAAATTTCCATTCTCAAAGGGCAGCTTAACCGGGCTGAAAACTGGGAGCATGTTTTCATTCACCATCAAACCGACTTAAAGCTTCTCCATAACAACACCTTTGCCGGCAAGGTTTATGTCGGCGCTTTAAAGCGGGGCTTCGGCGAAAGCTCTTTACCCGTGGGGATATATGACAGTAACCTGCGGGATGTATCCCTCGGCGAAAATTGCGCCATTCATCATGCAAAGCTGATTTTGAATTATACCATCGGACATGATTGCACCCTGTTTAATACCGGTATCATTGATGGCCGGAAGCCCTTCGGGGAATTTTCCATCAAGGTTTCCAATGAAAATGGCGGTCGCGCCGTCATTGCGTTTCCGGGAATGAACAGCGCCGATGCCTGGCTGCAGTCACAGTATAAGGATGATACGTCACTACAGCAAAACATGCAAATTCTGGCCAGGAAGGCCATCTCGTCCTTTGTTGGCCGACCGGCAATCGCCCCCTTTTGCCGGCTGCTGAACTGTCAGGTGATCCATAGCAGCCATATAGGGCCTCATGCCCGCCTGGAGAATATTCTTTCCATCAAGAACAGTGTCATCCTCTCTTCGGCAGCCGCCCCCGCCATTTTGGTAAACGGAGTGATTTTAGAGGATGTGATTCTTGAAAAACAAAATATGGTAAAAAACCATACTGTTTTATTGCGTGTGGCAACGGAAGAAAATGTACATATGGAAAACGGGGCACGTATAACCGACTGCTTTATAGGGGCCAATTCCACGATTGCCTGCGGGGAATCGGTAAGCAACCTGTTGTTTGCCTTCCATGAGCAGCACCATAATAATTCCTTCCTGATCGCCACACAAACGGGCGGCCAGTGCAATATCGCCGCCGGCGCCACCATCGGCTCCAACCACAACTCGCGGGCCGCTGACGGGGAGCTGATCGCCGGCAGGGGCTTTTGGCCCGGCTTGGAAACCGATTTCAAACATAATTCCCGTTTTGCCTCTTTTACCCTGGTGGCAAAGTCCAGCTTTGACAAGGAGCTGGATATCCCCCTGCCCTTTTCCCTGGTCAGTAAAAACAGCGATGGACGGGTGGTGATTTATCCCGCCTATTGGTACTACTATAACCTGTATGCCCTGGCCCGCAATACCTGGAAGTTTTCCCGCAGGGATAAACGGACAGCAAAACCGCTGTTAATTGAAACCGATTTTCTGGGACCGGACTCTTTAATCGAAATGATGGAAGGCATCCGCTTTTTTAAGGAATTTTTACCGGCCAATATTCCTTTAATGGAATTGATGAAAAACCCGGATCAAATTAAAGCGCCGAAGTATATTGAGGCTGAAGGACTGGTATATAAGGAAAAGGCCTTGATTCTTAATCCGCGAAAAGCATTGTTGGCCTATATCCGCCTGTTGATCTTTTTTTGCGGACGCACATTTTTATCTCCCTTTCCCGGGAAATCGCTGCCGGCAGAGGGTTGGGAGAACTTCGGGGGGCAATTTATACCGGCCCATGAGGCTGCGGCCCTGCGTGATCGCATACGGGACGGCCGAATACGCAACTGGGAAGAGGTTCACGCCTTTTATGTAGAACAGGCCCGGGATTATCCCGCTTATCTTTACGCGCTTGCCGGACACATCGCCTCCTTTCTTACGGGAAAAAGCGAACTCTCCGCGCGGGAGCGCCGCCGCCTGCGTCTGCTGGCCGCGGATGTGGCCGGAGAGCTGCTGAATGGCGCCCGGAACAGCCGTGAAAAAGACTTTGAGAACCTTTTCAGAAAAAAGAGCTATCATGGCAGGGATGAAATGAATGCCGTTCTGGGAACAATGGACCAGGATCCCTTTCTTAAATCCTACCACGAGAGCATGACACAACTTATTCTTGCCCTAAACAGTAACGAACCATACGGAGACGGAAATGGAGAAACTTGAGAAAGCACAAAAGGCCTATAAAAACCTGGAATTCCTGAATAGCAAGGCCGCGCGCCCTTTGCGCATACAGGCGGAGTACTTTGAACCCCATGACCGCTTCCGGCGCCTGGGTATTAAATCGACCATTATCTTTTTCGGATCGGCACGCATCAAGCCGATGGATAAGGCGCGGGCCGCGTATGATGAAGCGCAGGAAAGATACAGCCGCCGGGTTAGCCGCCAAAGCGAGCAGGCCTTGAAACAGGCGGAAAAGATGCTTACCCTGTCCCGCTACTATGAGGATGCGGTGGAATTGTCAAAACGGCTGACCCAATGGACCATGGAGCATAATAACGGCAAGCAAAGATATATCGTCACCACCGGCGGCGGACCGGGCATTATGGAAGCCGCCAACCGAGGTGCCATGGAAGCCGGAGGCCAGTCTATAGGGCTGAACATATCCTTGCCGATGGAACAGTATCCCAACCCCTATATCACGCCGGAGTTGAATTTTGAATTCCACTACTTTTTCATGCGCAAATACTGGTTCCTCTATTTGGCAAAGGCCGTGGTCGTTTTTCCGGGGGGCTTCGGTACTCTCGATGAGATGATGGAAGTGTTGACGCTTATCCAAACCAAAAAGGTAAACAAAAAAATGCCCTTCATTCTTTTTGGCAAGGAGTTTTGGGATTCCATATTAAACATCGACGCCTTGGTGGAATGGGGTACCATTTCGGCCAGGGATGTTAACCTTTTTTCCTATGTGGACAGCGTGGATGAAGCCATGGAGATGCTCAAGAAGGGGCTAAAAGCCTAAAGTCTGGAGTGTTCCGGAATATCGGGACGGTACCATCATCACCGGGATACAAGAGTGAACTTTTATGGTACGCGTGATATAATGAAAACAGGGGATGCGCTTTCTCAGTGAATAAAATCCATGGCCTGTTCAAAAAAATCAAAAAACTGCAGGTGGGAAAGATAGGCGTCGGTTTCCGCCTCGCCGGATAAAGGAGTCCAGAATTCAAAACCGACCAGCTCGCGCTCAATGAGTCCGACGACTTCACGCAAGATAATGGCCAGCATCAGGGTATCTTTTTCCAGCCACTCCCCTTTTTCAATCTCTATGTGGATTTCAGGATGTGTGCGGAGTTGTATTTTGGAGATGTTGTCAAAATAACTGCTGTGGGTGTGATAGGCATAGTTCAGGGCTCTTTGAGTGATTTTTGGTCCGGCAAAATGCACAAAGTCTTTTAACTTTATTTCCAGATAGCGGTAAAAATATTTTTGTGTTTTCTCGGCGGTTACTTCTTTCGGTGCTTCGGCCACAACATTTTCGACGGTAACCGTCGGTTGAAGGCTTTCCGGTTCCACACGAAAATGTCCTTCCGTCCAGTCCAGAATTATATCCAGGGCCTCGTCTTCTTCCAGGTCTTTGAATAAAACATGCTCCAAAATCCCTTTTTTATAAACAAAACCCGCTTCTTCCCCATCGTTGAATATCACGATTTTTCCGGAAAGGGAGTTCTCCTCGGCATATTTAAGCAATTGGATGACGCCCATTTCCTTTAAAGAGCCGCCCGGCATGAAGCGTTTATGGTAAAAGGCTTCCGTCTCCTTGCGGGCAATATTGGCGCTCTTTAAACGTTGTGTCAGCAAATGGGTCAGGGTAAGGGTGATACCGGGATTTTGCAAGATCAGATCATCGAATACATCTTTTTCCAGCTTCCAAAGCACCACATCGGTGGTGGCATAGATACTGGCGGAACGGGGTTCACCACTGATAAGGGCCATTTCGCCGAAATGATCACCGGCCTTTAGGCGGGTGAGGATGATCTCCTCATTCTCTCCTTCAATCTGCGCGCAGACCTTGACAGTGCCCTCTTTTATAATATAAAACGAATTGCCTTCATCGCCTTCCTTAATGATCCGTGTTCCGGAAGAAATAACTTCCGTGGTAAGACTTTCGGCAATCAACTCCAGTTCATCATCACCTACCGTGGAAAAAAGGGGAATTTTCCTGAGCTGGTCAATACGTTGTTTTTTCATTGCAACAGCTTATTTTCAACCAACTTGACAATCTCGCTCACCTCATGGGTTTTGGTGATATCAACATCATCAACATCCTGAAGCTCCTGTTCAAAGTTGGCTTTTACGGCATCATCGGTAATAAAAATAAAGGGGACATTCTGGGTATCCCGCACCTGCCGGATAAACTCAATACCCGACCCGTCGGCAAGTTTTATATCGGTAATAATGATATCGGGAACAACGGTATTGATAACATCCAGGGAAGTGGCAATATTGGAAGCGGTGGACACTTCATAGCCCAAACCGGTAAAAGCCCGTTCTATAACACGGCGGACAACCTTGGAATTGTTGACGATCAGCACTTTCTTTACTTCGTCAACGGTCTCCTCTTCCGGCGTGGTTTTCAGGGTTAAGGGCCGCACGTTGATTTCAAAGCGACCGTCCTGCCAGTTTATCATCTTATCCAGGGCGGCGTCATCGGCCAGATCCCCCAGCTTAATGTTAAGCAGCTCCCCCCGTTCAAATTCAAACACACCCAGCTCATCACCATGACTTATTTTCATATCACCGGTTAACGAGTTGGCTTCACAGAAACTGATGAGATCCACCAGGGCCATGTCCTTTAAGCTTCCGGAAGGTCCGCTGCCATCACCCCGTGCTTCAAAATTATCCTTTTTCTCGCCACTGGCGGAGGCCGCTTTTTTCAGAGTGTCCCTCAAGCGCTGGCTTACTATTTTACCCATGCTTAATGATATGGAGGGATACTTTTCCAATATCACATCAAAGTCGTTTTTATACAGTACAAAGGTTTCCGTGACTTCATTGGCCTTTACCGTGGCCGAGCGCGGCTCACCGGTTAGCAATGCCATTTCACCAAAATAGTCACCGCTTTTCAGGGTGGCCACCACCTGTTGGTTGCCCTTTTCACCAATGCAGATATCGGTTTCACCGCTGATAATGATGAACATCTCTTCACCGGGATCGCCGATTTCACAAATATTTTCACCCTTCTGAAAGGTTTTGAATTTCAGGCGTTCTACGATAAAATCTATGCTTTCCTTACCAAGCATTTTAAAGATTGGCACTTTTTTCAATATTTTGCCGATTTGAATCATAAAATTACCTTTTCCCTCTGATTAGAATGAGCTTAAATAGTTAACCAAATAGAGAACCGCAAAAAAGATCACGATCAACCACCATAAAGGACGTACCTTCTTACGCGGCAGACGTTCAAACGTGATTCTGCGTTTCTTGTCCTCTTTTTCCGTACGGTATTGAGTAGGAAGTTCAAATTTTCGGTTTTTTTTATATAAAGTAAACAAATCGATACTATTTTATTTTGTTTGTTTGTTAAAAAACCATTTCCCTTCTCTATGAAGGGTATGGCAGGAAATATAGCATAAAGCACAAATGCAAGCAATCAGCTCTCATTTTTTGGCAGCAGGGATTCGATTTGCGGCTCAACCGCGGGTAAAAGAATTCTGAATTTGGTCCCCACCCCTACCGTGCTTTCCACATCAATCTGTCCGCCATGTTCACGGACAATCTGGTAAACGATGGCCAAACCCAGCCCCGTCCCGGTAGCCTTATTGGTGAAAAAGGGATTGAATATCTGTGCTTTGACCTTTTCATTGAATCCTGTTCCGGTATCAGCCACAATAATTTCCACAAAGCTGTCCGAAAGCAGGCCGGGGTTGCGTTTGCGCCTGTCCACGGCCGGCGCGGCATCCTTGGTGGCATTTTTGGCAAAAAGGGTTATGGTACCTCCGTCCGGCATGGCCTGGATGGAATTTAAGAGCATATTAATCAAAACCTGCTGTATCTGATTGCCGTCCACAAAAAGGAATAAGAGATTGTCATCATACTTCTCCACCAGATGTATGCTCTGGTTTTTCATATTCTGACCCAGCAGGTGATGTATTTCCCGCACGATGGATTGCAGGGAGATGCGTTTTAATTCCGGCCGGGCCGGTTTGGCATATTTAAAGAAGGAGCGTAACAGTTCATCCAGACGGTCTACCTGGCGAATGATGCGCTGCACGTTTTCCTGAACCAGCGAGTCTTCATCGATCTCCTCTTCCATATTCTGGGCCATGGTCTTTATACCGGCCAGGGGATTGCGGATTTCATGGGCAATCCCGGAAGATAACATACCCAGCGAAGCCATGCGGTCCATGCGTAGTATTTCCGCCTGCAGCCGCTTGGTTTGGGAGATCTCGGAAAATACCAGGATATAGTAGTTTTGTTTTTGATCCCATTCCATGCTATAAATGGAATAGCCGATATAAAAGTCCAGGCTCTGTTCCCTGGGGATTTGCAGTTCCTGCCGTACCACCGGGAAATTGGCATTCCGGATATTGGTCTTTATATGTTCATAGGATTTGGCGTCAAACAGTTTTTCCAGTGTTTTGGGCTGCTCCTTCATATTCAAAATGACCAGCCCGGCCTTATTCACATAGTGTATCCGCTGGTGGCCGTCAAATATAACCAACCCGAAATCCACCGCGGAGAGTACCGTTTCCAGCAGGTAGGAGTTTCGGGCCACGGAATCCACCGGCAGGCGCTGCACCACTTTTTCTTCCAGACCGCCGGCGGCCAGTTCCAGCGCTTCCAACTGGAAAACCACCTTTTGGGCGGCAATGGTGGAAAAAGCCAGGTCATTTTCACTGAAATCATTGCGATACAGTTTATTCAGCAGGATAAATCCCCCCACCGGTTTTTGCAACAACACCAGTGGAATAAAAAGCAATCCTGAAATCTTGTATCCTAAAATCTCTTCCAGTTCACGGATGAACGGGTCGTTTAGCATATCATCTTCATAGATGCGGGGAAAATTTTCCTTGAACAACTCGTTGATGCTCGAATTAGCCAGGCTGAGATTGAGAACGCGAAACAATTCCTTGCCGTCTTCGGAAAGCAGTCTGATTTCCAGTTGATTCTGCCCGTTCTTCATAACCCCCAGCACACCCAGCTCCACGGCCAGGGCCATTTCCAGCCGTTTGATAAAGGTGGTTTGGATATAGTTAAGCAACTTGTACTTATCTGAAAAATCGGCAAGGCGGCCCAGTTCCAGCAGGTGATCCATATAGCTGATCATCTGCTTTTCGCCTTCGACGATATTCTTATATAAAGAGACCTTGCGTTCCAATTGGGAGAGATGGATGCTGTTGCGTATTTCGGCCACCAGCAGATACTTATTGACCGGCTCGAAAATGATACGGTTATGGGGGTCTTTATACAGTTGGGAAACCAGTCTCAGATTTTGCGGATCAACGATAAAGACAAAAGGGGTGATGCTGTAGTTTTTTTCCAGACGCAGGGGTTCGATCTGGCGATAGTCGAAATTGTCAAAGGAGACAAAGTCGAGAATAACCAATTCCGGATTTTCCTCAACCAACAGATCCTGCATGGCTTGCAGAAAATTTCCCGCTATAATCCTGTGAGAGGGGTCGTTCAGGAGGTTTATGAAATAGTCAAGACGTTCGATATCATTGGAAATAACGCAGAGAGAAACCTGCCCGGAGCTCATAAACACCCACCATAACTATTAGGAGAAATCTTGTCGAAAACGGTCGTATTCGAGGATGATAAGTTTGCTGCCTTCTTTTTTAATATATCCCAGTTGGCTTAAGGATTTAATAACCCGCGATATGGTTTCCCGGCTGGTTCCGGCCATATTGGCCAAATCCTGCTGCGGCGGCAGTTGCGATATTTCCACCTTGCCCTGTTTAATGATGCCGGAGTCGTCCGCTATGCGTAATATGGTAGAAGCCACACGCCCCAATGCGTTTTGCAGAGAGAGACTTTTAATTTGCGAATCACTGCGACGCAGACGGTGCGCAAGTTCCTTCAGCAGGTTAATGGCGATTTGCGGATAGTCATACAGCATTTGCAGGAAGTTTTCCCGGCGAACGATCAGCATCTGCGTATCTTCGAGGGTTACGGCATTGGCGCTGCGCGTCTGTCCGTCCAAAATAGCCATTTCCCCAAAAAAGTCGCCATCACACAGAATAGAGAGTATTACCTCGCGTCCCTCATCGCTGATGCGGGAAATCTTTACCCGTCCGTCCAGAATGACAAACATGGTGGAGCCAACCTCCTCCTCTATAAGAACCATATTGTCTTTCTTATAGATTTGGCGGATACAATGCCTTGATATTTCTTCAAGTTGTTTGTCGCTTAATTCGGAAAACAATGGAATTGAACGTAAGATATCGATTTCCATCACGGCCTCATTCTTTAATTAATTTATATTTTAAATGATACTTCTGTTTTAACTGATCTGCAAGTTTTAATGTGGATTTAAAGTCCACATCACCCTCGACCCAGACACAAAACAGCTTCTTTTTCGTAACATGGCGGATCTTTATATGCGCCGCATAATTTTGCGTTTGCAGCATTTCAACCATCTGCCGCGCATTGTCCTCTATGCCGAATGCGCCGACCTGAATATAGTATTTCTCCGCATCCTCCTGCGATACGGTTTCCTCTTGAAGAACAGGCCTCTTTTCCGAACGCCGAATCTCGATATCCCGGATATGATCCGCTACATATTGTTTATACTCGGCGGCCGTGGTGTAATAACCACGGGCGTAATAATAGTCCTGCAAACGGTCGGCGGCCAGGTATTTTAAATAAAGCTGTGTACTTTCCCGATAAAGTTTTTTATAGGTTTTTACCGCTTCATCGCCATCACGCTCAAAAAGAGCCCGGTAAAAAGAGCTTTCATCATCGGAGGTGAATATTCTTTCCTGCTCCTGCAGCGTAGCCAACAGCTTAAAATCTTTGTCCAGATAGGCCTCCAACAGGGTTTTATTCTGCGCGGACAAAGCGCTAAACAAGCCCAGGAGCAGTATCAGTTTAAGGATTTTCAACCGTCGCTCCCTCTGAACCCGCCTCCCCCAGGCGTGGTAACTCTTCGGGGGCGTCCGCTTTACCACTCATGGCGGCAAGCTCTTCGTTTAGCTGTTTTATGGTTTTCTTCAGCCGCGATTCCTCCTTCTTGCCCTTTATCAGCCGAACCAGCCAGAATGTTAATCCTAAAAGAAAACCCGCCAGTACCGAAACATAGATAACCGTAACAAGATTCACCTGTTGCAGATCGGTGAAGAGCAGATCGATATTGACCGTCTGCCCGACATTCAGGGAAAAAAGCCCCAACAGCAGGGCAACGATGATGATCCAAAACAGTGTGACGGCAATTTTCATTGGATTTGTACGCTCTAATTTTTAATATAAAACGGATATCTGCATTCCACAGATTTAAGTTTAGGCATTTTTTAAAATTATTACAAGCCTAATTCACCCAAAATAAACGCTTTTATCCGCTTCTGTCGGACGGTTTTTCCTAAGCCCGTTTCCGGGGCTGACCGGGGTTCACGACAAATACCGGTCGGATGGCGGCCGGAAAAAGGCGATTTCTTCGGATTCATTAAACAGGGCTGTTAAGATGTTTGTTTATATGGTAGATTTAAAGAAAACAGGGATTGGATTTCCCCCGACGGTAAACATAAAAAACAAAACGGGTCATGGATGTAATCTTTAACCATGAAGCAGACAGGCAGATGATGATAAAAACCGTTATAATACTTTATATGATATCCGTTTCCATGGCGCATGTTTTTGCCCAAACGGGAACAACATCCCCGGCAAGCGATACCCTGCGCTATCTCCATATTCCCAAGCGGGCGGAAAATGCCCGGAGCGGCTCGGAGTTTGCCCGCCGGATCACAGGCCTGGCAGTCAGCGAGCGGGAGCAGGCCGTTGTCAATGAAATCCTTTCGGGAAACGTACCCTCTTTTGCGCGGAAATTAAGACCGGTAACCGTCTCCGGAAAGGTTAAGGGTGTAAACCATGAACTGACCTTCTACGCCCTTTGTGATTACATGGCGGTCGGCTCGGACAGTGATTACCTGTACATGCCCATGACGCCCTCCACGGCCCAATATCTGGCCGATAAGCTGGGTTGTACCCTGCCCACAAAAAAAATGGTAGATGATATCTACCTCAACGCGGAAATCAAACTGTCACCACAACCCATTCCGCCATCGGATAAAATGACAACCGTGCCGGTATTTATGCAACATACCGACTCGATAAAACAACAAATATCCCGGAAAGGGTTTAACCGCCTGCTTAACCGTATTTATGGCGGACACAAGAAAGACATCATTCTGTCAAATAAGATTTACAGCCCGGACAGAAACTATGAGCGGGTGGTTATTTACGGTTGGCACCGAAGCGTTAACGACCCCATTCAGCCCGTCTATAATGGTCATGGCGCCTCTTACGCCGATTACTCCCACGGTGTGCGCCTGATTTCCCGGCAGGCCGTGCTTGACAGCGATTCCACCCGGACGGACAGCCTTTTAACGGATGCCGATTTTTCGGTTTTGCTTAGCGACGAGGGGCCCATTGCCAGGCCCCGCTACCCCGCAAGCACATTTTTAACATCCATCGGCCGGGGGGATGGCAGGAACAGGCCCGGTTTTATTCTCCGGCAGAATTATCCCAATCCCTTCAACCCTTCCACGACCATATGGTATCAACTCGCCCAAAGCACCACGGTGGAGCTCAGTATATACAACCTTCTGGGTAAAAAAATAACCACCCTGGTGGCGGAACAACAATCCGCTGGCCGGTATCAGGTTGAGTGGGACGGGCTTTCCCATGCCAGCGGCGTCTATATATACAGGCTCAATGCCGGCCTGTTTCGGGAAAGCCGGCGCATGCTCCTGCTGCGTTAAAGCTCTCCGGCCTGGCGCCATTCCCTTAATGATCGGTTCCCAAGATCATCTTCAGCAGATCGGGATCATCGGGCAGCAAACCCGAGGCGGGCAGCCTCTTGGTTACTTCACGCCATTCCGGCGCCTTTTTAAACACCTCGCGAAACAGAGGCAAGGCCTTCTGCACCTGCCCCGCTCCGGCCATGGTCGCCGCCGTCCAATAGAGTATCTCTATATTCTGCGGATAGATCTTATAAGCCGTGGAATATTCTTCCAGGGCTTTATCCACCTGATCCGTGGCCAGATAAGCATCTCCCCGGTTCATGTGATCATAGGCCCGGTGAATGGTTACCAGGCGTCGTAAATCCTTCAACGGTGTCGGACTGTCATCCACGCGCAGATCCACCTTTTTTTCACGCCAGGGTTGTCCCTGGGTGGTTCCCGGTACAATGAGGATGGCGGCCGATTGTTTGCCCCGGATATCGCCTCCCTGGGCCTGAGCCGCTTCCAGTGCCGTCATCAGACGCTCCAGCAAATCCCCCCTGCTTTCCCGATAGGCCTTTGCCATGGCCGGCCACACGGTCGCTTTTTCCATCAGATTGGCCTGAACGCTAAAGGAATTCCCCTTTTCATGACCGGCATATTTAATACAATTTTTTCCGGTATATACGGCCACATTGCCCCTGGCGTCCACCATGGCCACCTGGCGTACTTCACGCTGCGGATCGATTTTAAGCAAAGCTTCCAGGGCCTCCGGCGCCGTTTTGCCGCCGCGCATTAAGTCCAGCGCCAACGGACCGTAGGAAATTTCAATAAAGGATTGGGTCGCTACCGCGCCTACGCCCGCCTCGGCCCAGGTTACGCTGTTACCAACCTGAAACCAGTGGGACTGCACGGCCACACCCAGATCGCCGGTGACGCTGTCCCGGGCCACGATGGAATAGGTATGTACCGGACGGATGGGCATCTGGGCCATGAGCATTGAGAAAACGGATATAAAAAGAGTGATGCGTACGAAATTCATTTTGCCTCCCGCTGTTGATAAGGTCTAAAAAATAAATCCGTCGGGGATAAGGAGCAAAATTAAAACTGCCGGAAAATTGTAACACGCTTTTCCGGAATCGCCGGCAGGACAATGTTATAGAGTGCTGTCTTGTGGTAGCCGTCAGGTAAATAAAAAAGCCGCCCGGAGGCGGCCATAAACTATTCTTTGGCGGTGTTAACTTTAATAATGCTCCAAATAGGGCAAAACCCCATCAGAGCCGTTCCCAGCGGAATGAGGGCCAGCAGACCCCACCAGTTCTGGGCGTAAATGCCCCAGGCGCCAACGGCCAGCCCCAGCACAATGCGAAAAATTTTATCAAAACCACCTACATTCTTTGACATAATACACTCCTCCTAAAAAGTTTAACATTGGAATTAATATAGTTCTTTTCAGAAGCGGTGTCAGTAACCTTTGTTACAAAAGGAAAATGAGCCCCACATTACGCCTTTTTTTGCAGGGCATACAGTTTTTTAATCTCTTCGGCCCACAGGGAACTGTCGGGTGTTTCCAGTATCAAAGGCATGTCATCGAAGCGGGGATCGTTCATGATATACTCGAAAGGGGCCCAGCCCATCAAACCGTATCCCAGATTGTCATGACGGTCTACCCGGCTTCCCATTTCTTTTTTGGAATCATTCAGGTGCAACGCCCGGAGATAATTCATGCCGATGATACGATCAAATTGCTCAAAGGTTTTATGAAAGCCCTCCCTGTCGCTCAAGGCATAACCGGCGGCAAAGGTATGGCACGTATCCAGACATACGCCGATGCGCGCCTTGTCTTCCACTTTATCGATGATATGGGCCAGATGCTCAAAGCGATAGCCGACGTTGCTGCCCTGCCCGGCCGTGTTTTCCAAAAGCAGTGTCACGTCCCGGCTTTCTTCAAGAATCCGGTTCAGGCTCCCGGCTATTAAATCGAGGCATTCTGTTTCGCTTACGACCTTTAAATGGCTGCCGGGATGAAAGTTTATCATGGTGATCCCCAATTGCATACAACGCTGCACTTCATCCCCCAGGGCCCGCCTTGACTTATCCCGTTTTTCCTTTTCGGGGTGGCCCAGGTTGATCAGATAGCTGTCATGGGGCAGAATCCGCTCCGGGGAATAGCCCAGGGCGTCGCAATTTTTTTTAAAACGCTCAATATTTTGCAGCGTCAAGGGTTTGGCGCTCCATTGCCTTTGATTTTTAACAAACAGGGCAAAAGCCTCCGCGCCGATATTCCGGGCATTGACGGGAGCGTTTTCCACCCCGCCCGCCGCACTGACATGCGCGCCTATATATTTCATTTTCCGCACTCCTTATTCTACAGGGTCACCTTTTTTTCACTTAAAAAAGATGAAATCTTTCGTAAAACTTTTACATCCCATAAAATACGCCGGTGACCCAGCTTCTCGGTGGTAAATAAATCCGCTGCCGGCCAGGCCTCTTTCAGAATCAGCGCCTGGCGGTATTCCACCTCCGTGTCATCCCGGTCATGAACGATCAGACCGGGTATATCCAGTTTTTTGACCGCGGTCACCAGTTCAAAATCCGCCGCCGTGCTTTTGGTATATTTCAGCGTAAAGTCAACAATAAACTTTAGGGTTTCCTCGTTGGCACGGATGTTTTCCATATAGTTCCGGGTAATAAATTCAAAGGTAGCCGGTGAACCGAGGGTGACCAGATGATCCGCCTTCACCCCTTTGGAAATGGCCATTCCGGCGGCAATCCCGCCCATGGAATGACCGACAATTCCCTCAAAAGGACCATATTCCTGGGCCAATAGCTGTATCAGGTAGACAAATTCCAGCATACTGGTCTGCTTACCGGGCGAGTCACCATGGGCAAAACCGTCAAAGGCCAGAATGCCATATCCTTCGTTGACCAGAGATTCGGCTATGGCTCCCATTTGTGTGGCCCGGCCGCTCCAGCCATGCACCAGCAATATCAGCGGCCCGGCCCCCTGATGGTAGGTCATGATATATTTTTTTGCGCTGTCATCATAAAACCTGCGGGTCAATGTTTTACCCCGGCCATAACTTTCATCATAGATCAGGGCATTTTTAAAATCCACATTGAGTTTCTCCACCCGCATCTTTTTTAAATAGGCCTCTTCGCGCGGGGGACGTTTAAAACGCACCGGCGTGGCCCACAGATGCAGACCGATTTTCCGGGCATACACGGGTGAAACATATTGCAGAAATCGTACAAATATTTGAATGAGTCGTTGAATGTTGTTCATAAAAAATCACACTTTACCGTTTTATGGTTAATCGCAGAAGGGAAGATAAGAAGAATAACGTCTGAAAAAAAATCAGCCTGTATGGGAGAAAATAGGATCGGTCATAACCAGATCGGCCAGATGCTCAAAAAGCTGGGGATCCCATTTCCCGTTGGAAGTTTCCGCCTCAATAATCCGCATGGCCTTCTCGCGGGTCATGGCCGGGCGGTAGGATCGTGATGTGATCAGGGCGTCGTAACAATCCACCAAGCCCATGATGCGGGCGTTTAGCGGAATTTCATCTCCCTTTAAACCGGCCGGATAACCGGAACCGTCAATTTTTTCATGATGATACATGATGATGGGCAGAATGGGTTTCAGACTTTTCAGGGGAGAACAGATGCGTTCACCGATGGTGGTATGGGTTTTTATAATTTCGTATTCCTCATCGGTCAGCGGGCCCTTTTTTTGCAGAATGGCGTCGGCAATGGCGATTTTCCCAATATCATGTAACAGGCCGCCGCGCCGCAGGGTCACCAGTTCTTTATCCAGAAAATCCAGTTTTTTACCCATGCTGACGGACATGCGCGAAAGCCGCTCACAATGCCCTTCGGTATACTTGTCCTTGGCTTCCACCGTGCGGGCCAGGGAAAAGATGATCTGCTCGGCATGTTCCAGTTCACTGATGTACGTACGCAATTTCAACAGGTTGCTCACCCGCAAACGAAGCTCGATGATGTTAAAGGGTTTGGAGATAAAGTCGTCCACGCCCGCCTTATAACCGCGCAACCGTTCCCCCTGTCCATCCAAAGCAGTCAGCATGATGATGGGGATCAGCCGCGTGCGTTCGTCGGACTTAAGCTTTTCGGCTACCTCGAATCCATTCATCACCGGCATCATCACATCCAGCAGAATCAGGTCGGGTTCAACCTCGTAAACCATGGAAAGCGCCTCTCGCCCGTTATAGGCTTTGTATATTTCGTAAGGCATGTCTTCCAGGATGTTTTCCAGAGTGACTATATTATCCGGGGCATCGTCCACGATCAGTATTTTCGAGGTATCGACATTGATCTCTTTTTGGGTAATTAAATCTATTGTCAACGTATTTTCCGGTTAGTCCACTTTCCAGGTATTCCCTGCTTCCAACAGCTTCTGTAAATCGCCCTGTCCCTTGCTCTTCTTAACCTCCTCGATCTGTTTGGTCAATAACGCGTCATAGGTTGCGGCCTGCCGTTTACGAAATACACCCACCGGCACGGGGAACTCATCCCGTTCGCTCAATTCCGCCAGGGCAAACTCCATGGAAACGGGCATTTCTTCCGGTGTATGCAACAGGGGTTTTTCCTGTTCTTTCCACTCTTCCACCCGAAACCGGAAGCCGTCCCAGAACAGGTGCTTATCGTTCTCCTTGCCAAAGCGGTATTCCCAGTCATTTTTCAAATAGAGCACATTATCGAAACGGGTTTTGATATTGGTGTATTTTTCAAAGGCGCCATCATTAAAGATGTTGCAGTTTTGATAAATTTCCACAAAGGAGGTACCCTTGTGCCGTGCGGCTTCCAGCAGGGTGGCTTCCAGATGCTTGGGATCGCGATCCATGCTGCGGGCCACAAATGTGGCGCCGGCAGCCAGGGCCATTTTCACCGGATTGAAGGGTTCCTCCAGTGAGCCATAGGGTGAGGACTTGGTTATCTTACCCCGCTCCGAGGTGGGAGAATACTGCCCCTTGGTCAACCCATAGATACGGTTATTAAAAAGAAGCACCGTCACATCGATATTACGCCGGCACAGGTGGATAAAATGATTCCCGCCGATACTCAGGGAATCACCGTCTCCGGTGATGATAAATACCGTCAGGTCGGGATTGGCCAGCTTAATGCCGGAAGCCAGGGCCGGGGCGCGGCCATGAATGCCATGCAGGCCGTAGGTGTCCATATAGTAAGGGAAACGGCTGGAACACCCGATCCCCGATACAAAGACCACATTCTCCTTTTTAACGCCCAGTTCCGGCAACAGACGGCGCATCTGGGCTAAAATGGAATAATCTCCGCAACCGGGACACCAGCGCACTTCCTGATCGCTGATAAAGTCTTCCTTGGTATATTTCAGCTCTTTTTGTTCCAGGGTCTCTATCGTACTCATTTTTTCTCCTCAAAATAGGAGGAAATCTCTTCCACCAGTTCATGGGTTTGCAGGGGTAAGCCGCGTACCCGGTCAAATCCTTTGGCATCCACCAAATACTCCGACCGAATTATCTTTACCAACTGCCCGGCATTAATTTCCGGTACCAGCACATTTTTAAAGTTGCCTATCAGGCGTCCCAGCATTTCCGGCAGCGGGTTTATCCAGCGCAGATGCATCCAGGAGACTTCCCGGCCCTGTTTTTTAACCTCTTCCAAAGCGCTGAAAACGGTACCGAAGGTACTCCCCCAACTGATAATCAAAAGGTTCCCCTCCTGGGCACCGGAAAAATCGGGCGGCGGTATAAAATCAGCCACTTTTTCCACCTTTTCCTGCCGCAGGTGAATCATGCGGTGGTGGTTTTCCGGATCATAGGATACATTGCCGGTAAGGTCTTCCTTCTCCAGTCCGCCCAAGCGGTGTTCCAGCCCTTCCGTACCCGGAACGGCCAATGTACGGGCCAGGGTTTGCCGATCGCGTTTATAGGGCAGGTACTCTTCACCGGGCTGTGCCAGCGGCTCCCGGATCTCCGCTATATCCGCCACATCGGGTATCAGCCACGGTTCCGCGCCATTGGCCAGATAGCCGTCGGTAAGCAAAAATACCGGTGTGGCAAATTTTATGGCCATGTGAGCCGCTTCCAGGGCTGTCTGGAAACAATCGGCGGGGCTCTTGGCGGCCACGATAGGCAGCGGTGCCTCCCCATTGCGTCCGTAAAAAGCCTGAAACAGATCGGCCTGCTCCGTTTTGGTCGGCAGACCGGTGGAAGGGCCGCCGCGCTGTACATTGATAACCACCAGGGGGATTTCGGTCATCACGGCATACCCGATAAATTCCGATTTTAAGGCGATGCCCGGGCCGCTGGAGGCGGTTACCCCCAAAGCGCCGCTGTAGGAGGCGCCGATGGCCGCGCCCACACCGGCAATTTCATCTTCGGCCTGAAAAGTCTTCACATCGTAATGGCGGTATTTTGCCAGATTGTGCAAGATATCCGAGGCCGGTGTAATGGGATAACCACCGAGGAAAAGAGGACGACCGGCTTTATGCGCGGCCACGATCAACCCCAGGCTCACGGCTTCATTGCCGGTGATTTTACGATAAGTTCCCGACGCGGTACTTGCTTTCTCCACCGTATAGGTGGTGGTAAAAACTTCCGTGGACAGGGCGTAACTGTAGCCCGCGTTCAAAGCTTTTTTATTGGCATCGATCAGTTCCGGCTTGCCGGAGAACTTCTCTTCGATCCACTTCAGGGTCACCTCCAACGGCCGGCTGAACATCCAATAAGTGATGCCCAGGGCAAAAAAGTTCTTGGAACGATCCTTATCCCTGGCCCCCATGGCCACATCCACCAAAGCCTCCCGGGTCAGGGTGGAAATGGGAACGGCAAAAAGCTGAAAGCCTTCCAGACTGCCATCTTCCAGAGGATTTTGCTCATACCCGGCCAGTTTCAGGTTACGCATGGTAAAGGCATCCGCATTGGCGATGATAATGCCGTTATCCTTGAGATGTTGCAGATTAACCTTAAGGGCGGCCGGGTTCATTGCCACCAAGACATCCACCTGATCGCCCGGGGTGTGGATTTCATGGCTGCTGAATTGCAGTTGAAATCCGGAAACACCAAAAAGCGTTCCGGCGGGTGCGCGGATTTCCGCCGGATAGTCCGGCAGGGTGGAAATATCATTGCCCACCATGGCGGTGGTATTGGTAAACTGGGTTCCCGTAAGCTGCATACCGTCACCGGAGTCTCCGGCAAAACGGATGGTTACCTGATCAAGATGTGTCGACTGACTCATTAAGACTTCATTTCTGTTAAATTAAAAAGTACCGATTAATTGTCGCGGATTTTTATGAGGAGAGTTTTTCCCGCAGCATGGCACTCACCTTTTGCGGATCGGCTTTACCCTGCGAAATACGCATAACGCTGCCCATAAAAAATCCCATTAATTTTGTTTTTCCGTTTTTATAACTCTCGACCTTATCGGGATTCTCTGCAAAGATACGGTCGATTATTTCCTCAAGCGCACTCACATCGGAAAGTTGCTTTAAGCCCAGTTTTTCGATCAGAACCTTTACCGGAGCATCATCCTTGTCCATGGCCTCGAAGACGGTTTTGGCGGCACTTTGGCTCACCTCACCCTTTTCCACGGCTTGCATCAGCTCGGCCAGGCGCGCCGCTGTTACCGGGAGTTCTCTTACGGAGCAGTTTTTTTCCTTGCTCAACCGCAGGACTTCCCCCATAACCCAGTTACTTGTTTTTTTAGCGTTGTTAGTCCGGGAAAGTGTTTCTTCAAAGTAGTCGGCCACCTCCCGGCTGGAGGTCAGCAGTTCGGCGTCATAAGCCGGCAAGCCCAGTTCCCGTTCAAAGCGCAGTCGTCGCGCATCGGGCAGTTCGGGTAATTCCTCCTGTGCCCGCTGCAACCACGGCTCATCGATACAGACCTCCGCCAGATCAGGATCGGGGAAATAGCGGTAATCGTGGGAATCTTCCTTGCCGCGCATGGGGCGGGCCTCATTTTTGTCGGGGTCCCAAAGCAGGGTTTGCTGAACGATGTTGCCGCCATCCTCCAAAATTTCCGTTTGACGTTTTATTTCATAGGAGATGGCCTTCTCCACATTTTTTATGGAATTCATGTTTTTAAGTTCTGTTTTTGTGCCCAGGGTGGTTTGGCCAACGGGCCGGATACTCACATTGGCATCACAACGCAAACTACCCTCTTCCATATTCCCGTCACATATCCCCAGGTAGCGCACCAGTTGGCGCATTTTAGTCACATAGGCCGCGGCATCGGCCGCGCTGCGCAGATCGGGTTCGGAAACGATCTCAATCAGCGGTACCCCGCAACGGTTCAGATCCACCAGGGTTTCATGTTTACTGACAAAGGCTTCGTCATGTATCGATTTACCGGCGTCCTCTTCCATATGGATGCGCGTAATACCGATTTTTTTTGTCCCTTCGCCCGAGGGAATCTCCAGAACCCCATGTTCACATATCGGCAGTTCAAACTGTGATATCTGATAGCCCTTGGGCAGATCGGCGTAAAAATAGTTTTTGCGGGCAAATATATTGCGCCGGTTTATTTTTGACCGGGTGGCCAGTCCCATTTTAAGGGCATAGTGCACCACCTGTTTGTTCAACACCGGCAGGCTGCCGGGCATACCCAGGCATACGGGACAAACCTGAGTATTCGGCTGTGCTCCGAAAGCGGTGGAACAACCGCAAAATATTTTTGTGCGGGTAGAGAGCTGGGCATGTATTTCCAGTCCGATAACAACTTCGTATTTCATAATCAGATCGATTTGAGGTTATGGATAAATTGAGCGCAGTTAAACAGGACGTGTTCATTAAAGGGCGGCGCCTGGGCCTGAATACCAAACGGCAAACCGTCGGCATCTTTTCCGGCCGGGATGCTTATGGCCGAAATACCGGCGAGATTGGCCGATACGGTATAGATATCCTGCAAATACATGGACAGAGGATCATCGATCTTCTCTCCAAAACGGAAAGCGGTTGAGGGAGTTGTCGGTGACAAAATCACATCACATTTTTTAAAGGCTTCGTCAAAGTTTTCCTTTAGCAGGCGCCGTACCCGCATGGCCTTGTTATAATAGGCGTCATAATATCCGGCGGAAAGCACATAGGTCCCCAGCATGATGCGCCGTTTCACTTCATCACCAAAGCCCTCGTTACGGGTGCGGGCATACATATCCGTCAAGTCGGCCGGCTCTTCGGCACGACGACCGTAACGCACCCCGTCAAAGCGGGAGAGGTTGGATGAGGCTTCGGCCGTGGCAATAATATAGTATATGGAGACGGCATAGTCGGTCATGGGCAGGGAAATATCCACGATCTCCGCTCCGGCACCGGCCATGTCATCGATCAGGTCCCGTACCCCTTTTTCAATAACCGGGTCCAGCCCTTCCTGAAAATACTCCGCGGGCACGCCGATTTTCAAACCGGAAACATCACCGTTTGATTTTGCACTAAAGGATGGCACGGCTGCCGAGGTAGAGTCCTTATTGTCATGTCCGGAAATGACTTCCAGTACCAGGGCGCTCACGGCAGGATCATTGGCAAACACCCCGATCTGATCCAATGAGGAGCCAAAAGCCACCAGGCCATAGCGTGAAACCCGGCCATACCCGGGTTTTATCCCGTATGTGCCGGTAAAAGAGGCCGGCTGACGGATACTGCCGCCGGTATCGCTGCCCAGAGCGGCATCCACCAGCCCCGCGGCCACGGCCACGGCCGATCCGCCACTGCTTCCGCCGGGAACCCGCTCCGGGTCATGTGGATTTTTTACCACGCCAAAAGCAGAGTTTTCATTGGAAGAGCCCATGGCGAACTCATCCATATTGGTTTTACCCAGGATAACGGCATCCTCGGCCAGCAGACGTTCCACAACGGTAGCGTTGTATGGTGAGTCATAACGGCCCAGTATTTTACTGGCACAGGTGGTTGGCGCGCCTTTTATAACGATATTATCCTTCACCGCCACTACCATTCCGGCCAGTCGTCCTGTTTGTTGTCCGGCTTGCCGTTTCCGGTCAATGGCACGGGCCTGTTCAAGGGCCCGCTCTTCAAAAAGGGTAATAAAAGCGTTTAACTCTTTGTTGTCCCGGCACTTTTGCAAAAAAGCACGGACGCGTTTTTCCACGGAAAGCCGGCCTTCCGCCACATCCGCAAGCATGGAAAGGGAAAAGTCTGACAATCTCTTTACTCTCCCTTGGCTGTATCATTCTCTTCGGTCTTATCCGGCGTTTTCTTTTCCTCTTTTATTTTACCGGAAACATCCAACTCTTCCTGAATTTCCTGAGTGGCCCTCTTGAATTCATTTATGCCCCGGCCCAGTCCCCGGGCCAGTTCCGGCAGTTTTTTGGAGCCAAAAACCAATAAAATGATGAACAGGATTACAATGAGTTCCGTCGTTCCTATACCAAACATGGCAGACCTTTCTGTTTTAGTCTGTTTTAAGTTTTTTCCTTTTATCCTTTTTACGCGTATTCAAATGGAAAAGCGTAATAACCATACCGCTGAAAATATAGGTCAGCATCATGGGAAACAATATGGCCATAGGATAAAGCACCAATAATATTCCGGCAATAATAAGCAGGCTGATAACCACTTTCTGACGGACGCCGCCACGGAAAGAAAGCGGGGGCATCACTTCGTAACGTACGTTGCTGACCATCAAAAGCGAAACCAGCAGGGTCACGGCAAACAAGCCGCGCGGAAATACTTCGCCCTCAAAGAAGAAGTGCATGAACATGATATATCCGACCAGTGTAAAAGCGGCGGCCGGTATGGGCAGTCCCTTGAAATGGCTTTTACTGAAACCGGTGAGTTGCACATTAAAACGCGCCAGACGAATGCTTCCGAACAACAACGGAAAAAAACTTATCAGAAAACCGATGTCATCCACCTGCTTAAAGTAAAACTCATAGATAAGTATGGACGGGGCCACACCAAAAGAAACCACATCGGCCAGGGAATCATATTCCACACCGAACTTACTGGCGGAATTGGTAATCCGGGCCACCTTGCCGTCCACGGCATCCAGAAAGCCGGCCAGAACGATCATCCATGAAGCAAAAATAACATCCCCTTTATCCACCGCAAAAACAATAGCCAGAAATCCTCCCAGCATATTGCCTACGGTGAAAAAATTAGGTACGATGGAACGTGATATCCTGATCACGGGAACTCCCCAATAACGCTGGCGCCACACCGTACGCGTTGTTTAAGTTTAACCTTTACCTCCACATCCAGTGGAAAAAACATATCGATCCGCGATCCGTAGCGGATCAGCCCCATGCGTTCGCCCGGTTTTACCCGGTCGCCTACCCTGGAATAATAGATGATACGCCGGGCGATCAATCCGGCAATCTGCTTAAACAATACCCGGCCATGATCCGAACGCACGCCGATGACGGATTGTTCATTATGATCGGAAGCATCATCGGCAAAAGCGGCCAGAAACCGGCCCGGTCTGTAATCCACAAAATCCACTTCTCCCGCTATGGGCATGCGGTTAACATGCACATCAAAAACAGACAGGAAGATGGAAACCTTACGTACTTTTTCCTTAAAATAGAGCGGTTCATCGACCTCCTCTATTTTAACGACATGACCATCCGCGGGTGAAATTATCAGCTTTTCCCCCTCGGGCACCGGCCTTACGGGATCACGGAAAAAATAGAGATGAAAAAATGTCAGGGCGATAAACACCCCGGTTAGTATCTCCAGAGTAAGCGAACCGGTAAAATATGCCCCCGCGGCCAGGGCCAGCACGATAAGCAACGTGCCGCCAATTATCGGGTATCCTTCTTTGGCAATCATATCAATCCTTCTTTAAATACATGGCAGATGATAACCGCAAAAAGTTATCAGAGCAAGCCTAATCGATTAAAAATGTAGTCTATATTCTTCAGCTTGCCTTCCAGACCACAAAGGGCGCTAATTTCTTCGGAGGATAAATGCTTCAGAATTTCCGTGTCCTTTTTTACGGTTTCGGTAAAATCCGTTTTCTCTTCCCATACCTTCATGGCATTACGCTGCACCATTCTGTAGGCCTCTTCCCGCTTGACACCCTTTTGGGTAAGCGCCAGCAATATCGCCTGGGAGTTATACAGGCCGTGGGTTATTTCCAGGTTACGCATCATATTTTCGGGAATCACCCTCAGATTCTCGATCAGTGAGATGGCCTTAACCAGCATATAGTACAGCAACATGGTGCTGTCCGGCAAAATGACCCGTTCCACGGAGGAATGCGAAATGTCCCGCTCATGCCAGAGAGCTATATTCTCATAGGCCGCATGGGTATTGGAACGCAACAGGCGGGCCATACCGGTCAGCCGTTCACTGATGATGGGATTTTTTTTATGGGGCATGGCCGAAGACCCCTTCTGTCCCCTGGTAAAGCCCTCTTCCGCTTCCAGAACTTCCGTGCGTTGCAGATGACGGATTTCCACAGCTATTTTTTCCAGTGTGCCGCCGATCAGAGCCAGGGCCGACATATACTGGGCATGACGGTCACGCTGAAGTACCTGGGTGGAAATACGGGCGCTTTTCAAGCCGAGTTTTTCGCAAGTCATCTCCTGCACCTGTGGATCCAGGTGCGCGAAAGTCCCCACGGCACCGGAGACCTGCCCCACGCGCACGGTTTCGATGGCCGCCTCCAGCCGTTCGATCTGGCGTTGTAATTCGTCATACCACACAGCCAGCTTAAAGCCAAAGGTCACCGGTTCGGCATGTATGCCGTGAGAGCGGCCCATCATCACCGTATCCTTAAATTCGACGGCGCGACGGCCGACAACGGCGGTCAGGGCTTTCAGCTTTTCCATGATAAGCCGGCCCGCTTCCACCATTTGCATGGCCAATGCGGTATCCAGCACATCCGAAGAGGTCATGCCGTAATGAATGTAGCGGGAAGCAGGCCCCACGTATTCGGCCACATTGGTTAAAAAGGCAATCACATCGTGCTTAACCTCTTCTTCGATTTCCAGGATCCGCGCTGTTTCAAAACGGGCTTTTTCCTTGATTTCCTTCAAGGCCTGCGCCGGAATAACGCCTAATTTCTGATGGGCTTCACAGGCGGCTATTTCAATATCCAGCCATTTTTGGAAGCGGTTTTCATCGGACCAGATATGAGCTATTTCCGGCAGGCTATAGCGGTCAATCATGTCTTTTCTCCAGAATGATGTCGATATCAAGATAGCGGTTTTCCCGCCACACTTTTATGGGCAAATGATCACCGACATTGAGATAAGCCGAGCCCATGGCTTTATTGACAGTTTCTTCATCGTAGACCGTAATACCGTTAATTTCCACGATAATATCCCCCAGTTCCACCCCGGCCTTATCCGCCGGACTGAAACGGGTTATACGCCCGACATAAATACCTTTATTGTTTTTATAGCCCATTTGCCGGGCCAGATAGGGCGTTAAGGGCAGATAGGAAAACCCGATCCAGTAGTCGCGGTCAATGGTGTTGTTTTTTAATCCGGCAACGATTTCCTTTATCCGGTTTATGGGAATGGCAAAACCGATCCCCACCGATCCGGAAGCATAGCGGTCACCGGTATAAATAAAGGTATTCATGCCGATCACCTCACCCATGGCATTGCACAGGGGCCCGCCGCTGTTACCTTTATTGATGGCGGCATCGGTTTGGATCATATCCTGATAGATACGTCCTTCATCCACACGTCCGAAGTTACGGTTCAGGGCACTGATCACGCCGACGGTGACCGTCGGTTCCGTGCGCTCGAACAGGCCAAAAGGATTGCCGAGAGCGATGGCCCACTCACCGATTAAGATATCATCGGAATTTCCCAGGGCAATGGGGGTAAAGGGTCCGCCGTCCACCTTTAACAACGCGATATCCGAAATGGGATCGCTGCCGATCAGGCGCGCCTGGTATTCCTTGCCATCGGGAAAGCTTACGGTAATCTCAGTACCGTTGCCGGCCACATGATCGTTGGTGACCACATAACCGTCCGAAGAGATCACAAAGCCGGAGCCGATGGATTTAGCCTTTTCCCGGTAGCGGCGATCCCGGAATATTTCCGGGAAAAAACGCTGAAAAAAGGGATCGCGTATTATGGGTGCGCGTTGAATACGCTCCTGGATTTTGATCACGTTTATGGACACAACGCCGGGACTCACGTGCGCCACAGCCCGGGTAATGGCATTCTGACGAGACTGGGATAGTGTTTCCGGTTTCCCGTCACCGGTCAATACCCTTGCCGGAACCACGGGCTCATCGACGTCCTCTTTATCCTGGGCGCATCCGGGGAAAGCCAGAAGCCCGCCGAAAATAAAAACAACAAGCAATAAACGGTACATGCTTTATTTTGCGTCTCCGTAAACTTTTTTATAGTCGGCCATAAAAGCGTCAATACCACGGTCGGTAAGCGGATGTTTAAGCATTTTTTCAATGACGTTAAACGGGATGGTGGCAATATCGGCACCCATCAAGGCACTTTCCACCACATGCATGGGGTGGCGGATACTGGCCACGATGATCTCGGTTTCAATGGCGTAGTTATCGAATATCTGCACAATCTGACCGATCAGATCCATGCCGTTGCTGGAAATATCATCGATACGACCGACAAAGGGGCTGATAAAGCTGGCGCCGGCGCGGGCGGCAAACAAGGCCTGCATGGGGTTAAAAACCAAGGTGACATTGGTGGAAATACCTTCGGAGGAAAATACCTTAACCGCTTTCAATCCCTCCTGGGTCATGGGAATTTTAACCACAATGTTTTTGTGTAGCCTGGCCAGTTCACGCCCTTCTTTAATCATCCCTTCGGCATTCAGGGAAATAACCTCGGCATTTACCGGCCCGTCCACGATTTCACAAATCTGTTTATAAATATCAATGGGATCGCCTTTTTCGCGGGCAATAAGCGTGGGGTTTGTTGTCACACCGTCCAGCACACCGATGCTTGCGGCCTCTTTTATTTGGTCTATGTTGGCTGTGTCGATAAAGAATTTCATTTCTTCTCCTGTGTAATGTTGTAATCTATTTTCTCAAGGGTCAGGCCGCGGGCAGGCGCCAATGCCGGAAGCCGGCGCACATCCCGGGCATTTATTATTTTAACAAATTCCATCCAGTCTATTTTACCACGTCCCAGTTCGATCATGATCCCCACCATTCCGCGCACCATACCATAAAGAAACCGGTTTGCGGTAACCGTATAGTTTAAGAAATCCGCCTCTTGCCGCCAAACGCTTTTTTTTATATAACAGTCATATGTGGTGTTGCTGCTATGCAATTTACAAAAAGAGGTAAAATCCGTAACATCCATAAAATAGATCGCTGCTTTAAGCAACAAGGTTTTATTAAGGGTGAATGGAAGATACCAGCTGTAATGGCGCATAATCGCTGCCGGTTTTAAAGCAATCCGATAGCAATAGGTTCTTTCCCGGGCATCAAAGCGGGCATGAAAATCATCCGCGACCCGGGTGATATCCTTAATGACGATATCCCGGTCAATGATACCGTTAATGGCTTTTTGCAGACGGTTTAAATCTCCGGAAACGATATCGCAGTGCGCAATCTGATTCCGGGCATGAACACCGGCATCGGTACGGCCGGCGGTTACGATGGAAACGGGCGTCTTGAGAATTATCTCCAGCGCCCGCTCGATCTCACCCTGTACGGTTTTTTGTTTTTTCTGTCTTTGCCAACCGGCATAGGCGGAACCATCATATTCGATGGTCATCTTAACACGCATCATGGCCGAACAAGTACCATTGAGTTCGTCGGTTCCGTCTATAAACGCTGCTTCTTGGTTCTGTTATAGAGAGAAATCAGGAAGCCGAAAAACATAATAACGGTGCCGAGCCATAATATATTGATAAATGGCTTTACCGATACTTCCGCCGCCAAAATTTCAGGATTTCTCTTTTGTTCACCCGCATTTTCAGTGACCTTGGCAATGCCCAATATCAACTTGCGTTCTTCCACATTGACACCGGCCAGGGTAACCATGCGTTCCGTACCGGGTATATTATCGGGAAGAACTTCCTTTTTATTGCCGACCATTTTAATACCGGGCTTCATATCCCCCAGATATTTTCCATCTCCGTCTTTTACCTCCACAACCGCTTTTATGGTCATGTCACCGGCACCGGTTTCATGGGTATTCATCTCATAGTCTTTAAAATGAAAGTTATAATTTTCAAAATTGACACTTTCATGTTTTTTTATCTCGACCTTAAGAATATCCTTGTCATCCTGTTCTTCGGCCGCAAAGACCTGAATAGGTGAAATGTACAAGTCCTGTGTCGGGAAATTGGTTACCGCCGGCGCCACCATATAGGCCTGGCTGTAGTCACTCCAGTAATATTTGCCCTGGGAACTGCGCTGACCGTTGATCTGCAGGATCACATGATCACGCCCCATGTCATCGGCAATCTTGCCTTCGTAGCGAACATTATACCCAAATATCTTAACATCCTGATCTTTGGGGAGTGAGATTCTTTGCGAGACATCATAAACCGATGATGTGATGATTCCGATGAACATCAGCCCCAGTCCCACATGGGTCAGATAACCGCCAAAGGCAAAGCTTTTCTTGCGGGCCATTTGCACGACAATCTGACCGTTAACCAGTAACACAAATACAGCGATAGTACTTACAATAAGCGGAATGGCCTGACGCATGCCCAGAAAAAAGAAACCGCCACCGATAATGAGAGAAACACCAAGGTGCGTAACTACGCTTTTTATTTTAGAAGCCCTGCTTCTCTTCCAGCTTAAAACGGGCGCTAAGGCAATTAACAGACCCATCAATATCGCCAATGGCCCGGTGATATTGTTATAGGCGGAAATATCAACGCTTTGCGCATTTTCCATAATCATGCCGGAAATAAGCGGCCAGGAAGTCCCGATCAAGGTAAAGGTTGCCAGCAGGAGAATGGTCAGTATTCCAAAGGCCATGAAGAATTCACGGGTGAATAATCCATCGGTTACATGATTGCCCTTTACCCCTTTTACACGGTAAAGGTAGGTAATCATACCGATACCCAAAAAGAGAAAAACAAAGGCTGTCAGATAGGAATCCAGTTCCGATTCACCAAAGGAGTGAACGGAGAAATCCGTTAGAACCCCGCTACGGGTCAGGAAAGACCCGTAAAGCACAAGAACAAAGGTTATTATGGCCAGGAAGATATTCAACCTTTTCATCCCTCCCTGCCGTCGTTGGATTAAAATGCCGTGAAACAAAGCCAGGGATGTCAGCCAGGGAATCAGAGAACTGTTTTCCACCGGATCCCATCCCCAGTATCCGCCCCAGCCCAAAGTGGTATAGGCCCAATAGCCGCCAAGGATGATTCCCGCGCCCAGCGTCATGGCCACAAACAGCGTATAGGGATAAACGGTTTTAATCCAGTCATCATGTTTTTTCCGGATCAGTGCCGCCATGGCAAAAGCAAAGAGAATCATGGTGGATGAATAACCGGCAAACAGTATGGGCGGATGAACAACCATATAAGGGTCTTGCAGCAGAGGGTTTAAGCCGTTACCATCCAGGGGGGGGATTCCGGCCGGGAACCCGGCTGGATTGACCTGCCACACATACATAAATGGATTTTTCTTGATCAGGATAAGTACAATAAAGGCCATGATAAGATTCATAAAACTCATCACCAGCGCCTCTTCGTCTTTTTCCTTATGCATATGGATAATGATAACACCATAAACGGCGGCAAAGAGCAGCCACAACAAAAAGGTACCTTCCTGTCCGGCCCAAAAGGTGGAGATTGAATAGTAAAGAGGTAAATCATTTGATGAATAGGAAAAAACATAAACCCACTCATAGTAATGATTTACAATGCCCCACATCAGTATTACCGACTGCACAAGAATAAGGACGGCGGAAACATAGAAGCTATTGCGGGCTATGGTCCTTTGAGATTCTTCTCCCCGCAGATAATATAAATAGTAAGCAACTGTGCTGACTAACAGCACGACGAAGGTTAGAGCTGTAAGAGCTATACCGAAAATCATTAGGACTCCATTTCCTGGTATTTAGAAGGACACTTAACCAATATCTCTTTGGCATAGAAAACACCGTTTTTATATTCACCCTTACATACCACTTCGGTGGCCTGATCAAAATTACCGGGCTTGGGGCCGTCAAAAACCACATTGATTTCACGCCCGTCCTTATCCTTTAAATCAAAGGTGAATACGTTTTTTTCCAGATCAAACACACCACTACCCACACGCTCCCCTTTTACCTGAACAACGCCTCCCTTCTGAATGGCTTCTTCTATGGAGACATAGCTGACCATTGCCGGCTTAAAAGCATAAATGGCTAATATCGCAAAGGCTGCAATAACCGTTGTACCAATGACATATTTTTTATTCATAATACCCTCCCCGGGTTTTATAATTACTCTTTCTCTTCTATTTCCTTTTCAAGCTTGTTCAGCTTTATATTTAACGAAACCATATAGCCAAATATCCCCAGCCAAACAATCATATTAATAGCGGCTACAACGAAAACATCACTCATTTTCTTCCTCAATTTCTTCAAAATATGCGGATAGTTTTATTATGCGCTTTTTTATGTTGAACATCCATAAAAAAAGCACGGTAAAACCGCCCAAGGATGACAAAAACACCTGTAACATTTTTATGTTCATCTTAATTTTTGCCTGATCATTAATCAGCGGATCCGGATGCAATGACTCATAAATCCGGGGTATAATAAAAATAAAGAACGGTACCGTGGCAAAAGCTAAAAGGGAGTATACGGCCGAGAGCCGGGCCCGGTCCTGTTCGTTTTCAATTGCGGAGCGTAAGGAAAAATAGGCGGCATAGATCAGCAGCAAAATAAAAATGGATGTTTGGCGGGGATCCCAGTTCCAATAAGCGCCCCAACTGGCCTTGGCCCACATGGCGCCGGTGACGGTGGTCACCAGACAGTACAAAATGCCCAGCTGATTAGCGGCCGCGGCATAAGCATCCATTAACAGGTCACGCTTTTTTAAATAGAGATAGCTGTACCAGGCGCTGATCAGGAAAGCCAATACCGTGACCCAGGCCGCGGGCACATGAAAATACATTACACGGGTATATTCCTTTAGCCCTTTAGCCAGCGGGGCATAGTAATAAGCCGCGATTATCACGGCACTTAGAAATATCAATAAAAACACTTTGCCCAAAAGAGCCAGAACAGATTTATTCGCCTTAAAAAACCGTTTCATTTTTCGCTTTCTTTTTGTCATATGTGCTGTAAACATCATTGCCACATATACGGTTTCAATAATGATTGCTTACAGATGTAAATTTACGGTTTTTTCGCTAATCATTCCATATAAAATCAAAAAGCATGAGGGCGGCGGTAAAAAGAACCACATCATAGGCAAACAGAGCTGTAATCTCTGAGGGAAACAACGGAGAATCCGCCTGGGTAAAGGCCATTTGCGCCGCGCTGATCCCCACAATCATCACCGGTAAAAGGATGGGAAAGCTTAATACACTGAACAGTGCCCCGCGTTTTGAGGCCTTGGCGATGAGAGCGGCCACAATGGTACCGCCGCTGGCAAGGCCAAGGTCTCCCAGAAAAAGGCTGAGCAGCAGCAGAGGTATGTTTTTAACTTCAAAGTTAAAAGCGGCTATAAACAAGGGAACGATGACTATCAGCAACAGAGTAAGCAACAGTATATTAAACAGCAACTTCGACAGAAATATCGGTGTCGGTTGGGCGATAAGCTTTAGAGTATCCGCGGTTTGGGCCTCCTCTTCTTTCAAAAAGATATGGGAAAAGGCCGACAGGGCGGAAAAGACAATGACTATCCAGAGCAACGCCGCCAGGACATTATTGCTGATTGCGGAACTGCCGATAGAATAGGAAACGGCGGTCAGGGTAACCACCGAGAACAGGAATATGGCATTAATGGCCGCCTTGGAACGGAACTCCTGTATAAGGTCTTTTTTAAATAATATCCAAATTTCATGCAACAACGGTCACCACCTCATCCGCATAGTTGAGATCCTGCTCATCATTGGTGGCAAATACAAGAACTTTGTCCCTCTTCCATTCATCCAATAGTTGATACACCCAGGATATGCCGTCCTTATCCAGATTGGATGTTGGCTCATCCACAAACAGAAAGTCGGGGTCTCCCATTATAGCGAAAAGATATTTCAACCGTTGCTTCATTCCGGAGGAATAGGTATGGACTGCCCGGTGAATGTGCCTTTCCAGTCCGACTGCCGCGGCCAGTTCCTTTATACGCTTTTCCGCATGGGGCACTCGACGCAACTGCGAAATAAAACGCAGATTTTCATAGGCGGTAAGCTCTTGATAAAGTTGAAGATAAGGGCCAATAAGACCAATATGCCTGTTTAAATTTTCCGGGGAAAGTTTATGATTATCCAGGTAAAAAACCAGGGTTCCCTTATCCGGACGGATAATCTGGGTAAGTATTTTTATAAGCGTTGTTTTTCCCGAACCGTTTGGGCCGGTAATGGCAACACTTTGCCCCTGTTTTGCCGTAAACGATATGTTTTTTAAAATATAACGGCGATTGTATTTTTTATAAATTTTTTCTACTTGTAAGTGCATGAGGGAATTTAGACAGAGAAGAGATAAAAAAAAAGCCCCGAATGAACTTCGGGGCTTAAAAGACTACAAATCAAAGGATTAGTAAGTGATGGAGAGCCCGAGATTAAAGGTTCTCGGAATACCAAAGAAGACTTCGGCATCATCCGCTTTATGGTTTTTACCATCACCTCTGTAGGCATTAAAACGGCTGTTGTCCGTGGCGTCAGAAATGTACTCCGTATCCAACAGGTTGAATATGTGAGCAGACAACTTAAACTGAACGCCATTCAGATCAAACGGCAACTGATAGGATGCATGCATATCTACCAGGTTATAGCTCGGCGTCAGCCAGCTTTGTCCGCGATCGGGCGTATCACCGTCAAAAACGATTCTGCTGGTCGGATCCCAGTCGGCATAGAACTGATCGTAGTATTTCAACACACCCTGTATGCTCATGCCTTGAATGGGGAAAACCGTGGCAGCAACAGCGACCTGAGTTTGCGGTGCGTCACCGATTTTCAGGTCTTTTACAGCCAATTGATAGTTCTTGGTCACGGTAGTACCCGACTCTACGGTTCTGTAGGAACCGCTCACGTCGTTAAGAGTGTTCCAGCTGCCGATGGAGCCGGCCAGATCCAGACGGAACATGGGCATGGGCTGGAAAGCGGCTTCAAACTCAAAACCCGTATGCAATTGATCAAGACCGCTGATAAAGAGGATATCAAACACGCCCTGGGTAATTTCGATACCGCGGGTCATTGTTCTGTCTTGCCATTTGGTATAGTAAAAGCTCAACTTGGAGGAGAGCATACCGTCAAGACCGCGATAGTTCAAACCACCTTCAAAGGAAAGGAAAGTTTCATTGGCCGGGTTATCGGCAAAAACGCCGTTGCGATCGTCAATAACCGCGTCAAAAATCGGCACTTTTTCAACATAACCGGCATTACCATATACTTCCATATCGTCGTTAATACGGTACATGGCGCCACCCTTTACCTGAAAGCTGGAGATGTTGTCGGATTGCAATGACAACTCATTGCCATCGTCTCCTTTTTTGAAGTGGTCGGTAAATCCGTATTTAATGCTGGAATAACCAACCGTACCATAGGCGGTAAGTTCATCGAGCGTATACTCGGCTTGTGCAAAACCACCGATCCAGTCAACGGTATTTGTATTAAAATAGTTTACCTTATCCCCCAGGCGTTTTTCCTGAGAGGCCGGTGTGGTATCGAATTCATTACGCGTATCAATGAAAACCGATGCGCCAAGCATATCGCGGATTTCACGATAATGCTCGATCTCGGCCGTACGCCAGTCAACACCAAACATGGTGGAGAGGTTATCATTGGCTTTCCAATACAGTTTGGCTATGTTACCAATGGTCCACTGGTTGTTGCGGCTGTTACGAATGACTGTTTGAGCCGTATCGCCTTGTTGCTTGGCGATGATCTTATCCCAGTCCCAAACCCAGGGATTGCGGGAAAAATCGGGTTGAAATTTACCATAGGTCCCCGTACCGCCACCGGTACCGCCGGAATAATAAAGAACATTGGTAAAGCTCATATTATCGGAAAGAGTGGAATACCAGTTCAGGTTAACCTGAGGCTTGTGGAAAAAGTTTTCACGCTCATTGATAAAGTTTTTATCATAGCGATCAAAAGTATTGCCTTCAACGGCTTGCTTTCCGGTATAGCTGGAGCTAACCGGGCCCCAGTTCTGATTCCAAAGGCGTCCTTTTTCCTCAAAAGCATCCAGAGCTTCCTGGGAATAGCCCAGATCCTTGGCAAAGGATTTACTGTAGGCGGCAATATTTTGCTTATACAGATTCTGGCCGTGACGCTGGGGAGCACCCAGGGCATAGAATTCCAAACGGTTGTTGTCATTTACATTGTAGCTGGCGCCAAAGTAGTAGGCCCAGGCATCGGTCCATGTTTTATCAATCACACCATCACCGATTTTACGAACAACGGTCGCGCTGATGGCATACTTGTCATCAATCAGACCGGTATTGGCGGTAAAGGTTGTTTTCAGCATGGTACCGCTACCATACTCCTGCTTCAGTCTGAAACCGGAATTCAACGCGGTCGGATCGGTGATGATGTTCATCGTACCACCGATGGAGGGGGTCGCCAGGTTAACGGCACTCAAACCACGCTGCATCTGGATAGAGGAGGTAGCGTCGCCGACACCATCCCAGTTGGACCAGTAAACCCAACCGTTTTCCATATCATTTACAGGCACACCATTGATCATAATGGCAACGTTACGCTGGTTAAAACCACGAACATTGATACGGGCATCCCCGGAACCGCCACCCTGCATGGTGGAGTATACGGAAGGTGTCGTGTTCATGACCATGGGGATATCCCGGGAGCCCAATTGCTCTTCAATCTTAGCTTTCGCTACGTTGGTAAAAGCCACGGGGGTTTCACGCTCCTTGGCCCGGTCGGCAATTACGCTGATCGTTTTTGAAAAGAGGTATTCCACCAACTGAAAGTTCACCTCAACCGTACCATCCACGGTTACTTCAACTTTCTGCGTGGCATATCCCACATATTCACAGACCAATGTGTATGTACCGTCTGCGGCGTCGATTTCGTACATACCTTCATCATCCGTCGCGGCACCCATCGTGGTACCTTCCAAATAAACATTAGCTCCGATAAGAGGGGCGTCATCCGATGCGCCGGTTACCTTACCCTTGATGGTACCCGCCATGGCTGAGCCAACCAATGAAGCTAAAACGATAATAGTAAGTAAAATTTTACTCACACATACCTCCTGATTTAATTAATGGAACAAATTTAAATTGAAAAGATTAGAAAAAGTCAGGTCAAAAAACTGTGCTTGGAATCTCCCCCTTCCTGCAAATTTAAACACATTTTTACGGCATTTAATCTATCATTGAAATGTGACCTATGTCAAATTCTTTTACAACAGAGTTAAACCGAGTAAAAATAATGATATAGTAATTATTTATAAATTCAGGCAATAAATTACACTAAAAATTATTAGAGGAAAATAAGGAAAATGTTAGAATATTGGTAGGATTATTTTTTTTGTTTCAGCTTTTTATTTAAAATCTCATCCGCAATGCGGTTAAATACTTCATCCCGTTCATAAAAGCCATTTTTTATCCGAAGTCGGATCAATTCAATTTTTTGCTCTTCAATACTGGAAGAAAGCGTATTCTGCATTTTTTGAGCCTTGTGTTTTGTCACCATACCACACTTTTTATATCATAACCATAGCCCTTAAAATCGGTCGCTGTTATTAAAACTTTAATATCCCTGATCAGGGAGGGAGGAATTTAGAGATGGGCCGACGATTGAAAAAATAGAAACAAAATAAAAAAGAGATTATTCTATAAGCGTGATATTCTTATTGATTTCTGGCAAATTTTATAATAAAAAGATTGCCTGTTTCATTGTCCTTATCAAGGAAAATACTACCATTATGCGCTTCCATTGCCAATTTTGAATAGGTAAAACCTAGTCCCCTTCCAAGACGGAAGCCTTCATTCTTAATTTCCACCTGGCTGTATTTTTCAAAAATAAGCGTCTGATACTTTTCCGGTATTTTTAATCCATCATCCAAAACTTTTATCGTAATGTTTTGCTCGTCAAAGGAACTGGAAATAGTCACCGTACCATCAGGAGCGACATTGGATAATGCAAAGTTAAATATATTGTCGAACACCCTTTCAATGACACTGCCATCCACTTTACAACTGGGCATACCCGGTCTCAATGAGAGATTTATTTTCTTTTTTGCGTGTTCCGGATAATCTAAAAATGTTTGGATGGTACGCTCTACCAAATTATTTATCTGGTGAAATTCATGATTTAGCTTTAAAGTGCCATCTTCTATTTTAGAGATATCGATAAGATTGGAGACCATCCGCAATAACCCCTTGGTGCTGCGGTCAATGCGGTCAACATATTTTTTTATGGCCGGACTGATATTGTCGTTTAACCCCATACCCATCATTTGCAAATTACCCTGAATAACAAATATGGGATTTTTCATATCATGAACAATAAGATGTGCCAGCTCTTCCTTAAACTGATCCATCCTTTGCAAAGCCCGATTACTTTCTTCGAGTTCGTCATGATATTTTTTTACGCGTAACAATGATTTAACCCGTGTAAGCAGCTCAACATTCTCAAAAGGCTTGGAAATGAAATCGTCCGCCCCGGCCTCCAGGGCCCGGATTTTATCCTTGAGCTCCTTTAAAGCCGTAATCATCACAATGGGTATAAAACGCGTAGCCGGATTCTTTTTGATCTTTTCACAGACCTCAAAACCGCTCATTTTGGGCAGCATGATATCCAGCAGAATAATATCCGGTGTTTCCCTGGTTACCAGTTCCAGGGCTGTTTCACCATCACCTGCTGTAAGTAACTGATAATTTTGTGGCTTTAAGAAATAGGTTACCAGATCCAGATTTTCTTTATTATCGTCTACTATAAGTACTTTGGGTCGTGCTTTCCCCTCAGTCATTCGCACCTTCTTCCACAATGAATGTAAATATAATAAATGAGATTAAGCGTACGTCAGACGATTGATCTCTTTTCTTAACTTATTCATAGTTTCGGAATGAATTTGCGAAATTCGAGATTCTGACACATTTAAAATTTTGCCAATCTCTTTAAAGGTTAGTTTCTCGTAATAATAAAGTGTAATGGCCAGGCGGGTCTTTTCCGGTAATTTTTTGATGGCTTTCAATAAAATATGTTTCATTTCATCATCCTCTATATTGTCACTGGCACTGGTGTAATCCGTATCTTCGATTACATCATACAGATTTTGCTTGTTAGAATCATCTATCGGCTTATCCAGGGAGTACATGTTTACCGCATTGATGTCTTTTTTCCAGTTATGTAAATCCTTAACTTCTATCCCCAATCCATTGGCCATATCCGCCTCCGTATAAATACCCGAAAATTTTTGATCCATCTCCACTGCTTTTTCCTTCATGGTATTTAGCTTAGCCCTTAGCGAACGGGGTACCCAGTCCAGTTTTCTCAATTCATCAATAATAGAACCCTTGATACGAGGAATAGCATATGTTTCAAACTTAATTCCATAAGCCGGGTCAAATCTTTCTATGGCTTCACACAATCCCAGAATTCCGATTTGATGCAAATCCGCTTCCTCGATGGCCTGGGGAAAATTCTTAATCATTTTTCTTACAACATACTTAACAAGGCCTGTATAGCGGAGAATGATTTGCTGGCGATAAACCTGGCTGCTGTTTACTTTATACTCATGCCACATGGAATCGGTAGCTTGTTGCATATTTTGCCCCCTGTAATGATGATTTTTCCTTCATCTAATTGCAGTTATTATGCCAAAAAACCGACCATTCCGGCATAAAACCATCTATCTACTTGTATTTTAAGTACTTATACACTTTCTGCTTAAAAGAGAGTCCCTGAAAAAAATAATTTTTCCATTAAAGTGATGTATATCTCGCCAAAAAAGTGTGTTATTTTTCAACACTATGCTTATTTTAAGTGAGCATTTTTGTACCACTATAATCTTTAGTTTTTGAATGAAAAAAAATACCCTGCTGTGGAATATCATCGATTTTATATTCCCCAACTACTGCCTGGTTTGTGAAACACAGGTTGAGCGGGATAAAAAGTATGTCTGCAACACCTGTTTTTCAGAAATATTAAATTTCGACGAAAAATACCGGCCGGTTTTACTAAAGCGGATTAATCATCCGGCTTTTGATGATATTTTCATTCGTTATCAGTTTGGCCCGGTTTTCAGAATTCTTATTCACCACCTTAAATATCAGCAATGCCTGCAAATTGCGGAATACCTGGGCCGGGCCCTTTCCACAATCATTACCGGTACCTATGACAACATTGTGCCCGTCCCCCTTCATAAGGCCAAACTGAAAGAACGCGGCTTTAACCAAAGTACTTTGATCGCCCGGGAAGTTTCCAAAGCCACCGCTATTCCCCTATCCGAAAAAATTCTGATGCGCCGCCGATATACAAAAACACAAACCCACTTAAACCGCGAACAACGCCTAACCAATGTGGCCAGGGCTTTTACTTTACATGAAAAGGTGGAGGGGAAAAGGATATTATTGATCGATGATGTTATCACAACCGGCGCCACGCTGAATACCTGTGCCGGTCTGTTAAAGGCCCATGGTGCCGGGGTGGTTGATATCGCGGCGGTCGCCACACCAACCACCCTGTTGCAGGAGCAACTGGAGCGGGAAGTCAGCGGGAATTTAGTTTCGTTGCAAAAAAGCGGCTAACTCATCCCGGTCCACCTTAACCCGCTCCAGCAAATCATCGGCACCGGCAATATTCTGTTCATTGCCACGATTTTCAAGTTCTTTAAAATGCGCGGCCATGCGTGTTACATTCAGATTCGCCGAAGCACCTTTCAGGCTATGGGCCAATGATTTCAAATTTTCATAGTCCTGGCTTTTCAGAGCCTTCTCGATTTGGGTCAGATTTTCATCCACCTGTCCGAGCAGTTCTTCCAGCAGTTCATTTAAGAACTCTTCGTCCCCGCCCAAGCGTTCCAGCGCATCGTTATAATCCAATAATTTATCAGCCATGACATTCTTCCTTTCCTTAATTACCACTCTTTTATTCGACGATCCCCCCGCGGAGTTTAGTTTTTTAAAAGAAGCGGTAACCAGCCATTGAATCCAATCTTTTCAATCCGTATTGTATTGAGATAAACACATTACAGCAATCGGAGAAGAAATGGATTACGGTATTCTGAGTGTACTGCCCCCCTTGTTTGCCATCGTTCTGGCCATTATTTCCCGCCAGGTTTTTATTTCACTCTTTTTAGGTGTCTGGCTGGGAGCGGTGATACGCATGGATGGCCATCTTCTTGCCGGCACCATACAAACCATTCAGGACCTGGTTAATGTTTTTAAGGAAGACGGCAATACGCGTACGATCATGTTTTCCGCGTTGGTGGGTGTGCTGATCGCATTTATCCAAAAATCGGGTGGTGTTAAGGGGTTTATTCGCTATATCAACGAAAAACAAAAGCTTTTGGATGCCGATGATCCCAAAAGTCGTATCAAAGTGCAGTTTTTAGCTTTTCTGGTGGGTGTGGTTGTTTTCGTCGAATCCAGTATTACGGTGCTCACCGTGGGCTCGATTTTCCGCCCCCTGTTTGATCGTATGCGCATATCACGCGAAAAACTGGCCTATATCGCCGATTCAACATCGGCCCCTGTTTGTATTCTCATTCCGCTGAATGCCTGGGGGGCCTACATTATGGGTGTACTGATCACCCTGGGGGTTGCGCAGCCTCTCCACCTGTTGGTACAGGCCTATCCTTATAATTTCTACCCCATTATCACCCTTCTGTTTGTCCTTTTCATCATATTTAAACAAAAGGACTTCGGGCCAATGAAAAGGGCGGAACAAAGGACCGTCTCCACAGGCGCTCTACATGATGCCAAAGCCCAGCCATTGATCAGTGATGACCTTGTTATGCTGAAACCGGATGAACAGCTACCGGGGAATATGTGGAATATGATCGTGCCCATTGCCGTGATGGTACTGATGATGCCCGTCAGCTTGTTATATACGGGCTGGAACCCTGATTTATTCACGGCGGATATGGCTGCCGGGACTATGATTATTACCGCCCTGGGCAACGGCTCCGGTTCCACCTCCGTATTATGGGCCGTTCTTACAGCCATGCTGGTGGCAGCCGTCATGTACCGCACCCAAAAACTTTTTAAAACCAAACAATTGATTGACCTGGCTTTTAAGGGTATTGGCAGCCTCATGCCGCTGGCCGTTCTGATGATGCTCGCTTTTGCCATAGGTAAAATGAGCAAAGACCTGGGTACGGGGATCTATCTGGCCGAGGTTAGTAAATCTTTCCTGCACCCGGGCATGGTACCATTTATTCTTTTTATCACCGCTTCATTCATCGCTTTTAGCACCGGTACTTCCTGGGGCACCTTCGCCATTATGCTGGCCATTGCCGTGCCCATGGCCGAGCAATTTGACCATACCCTGCCTCTGGCCGTGGCGGCGGTACTCAGCGGGGGGATCTTCGGCGATCACTGCTCGCCGATATCGGACACCACCATCATCAGCAGTATGGCTTCAGCCTGTGATCATATCGACCATGTTAAAACGCAGTTACCTTATGCCCTGGTTGCCGGGGGACTCTCTTCCGTGTTGTTTCTGGCCGCGGGATTCCTGGCCTGACGGTTTTCATCCGGCCATAACAGATAAAGAATAAAAGCACCGGCAGCGGCCATCAACACATCGGTAATATCGGCTAAACGGTGTTTCAGGAAAAGCTGCAGGATTTCCAACAGAAAAATAATCAAAAAGGAGAAGAAAAGAGCCCGGCGCCCCGCCCCGCTTCCGCTTCGTACTAAAAAAACAATCATTCCCCCCGTAAGCATGGAATAGGCCATATCCCAAAGATTCCAGATGCTGGTGGTTTTATAGTAATAATAGAAAGGAGTGAGCATCTTCGGCCACAGATCACGCCCGGGCAGCGGACCGGTAACAAAATCAAAGGGATAGATGGCGGCAATGGCTATACTGAACACCAGGCCTGCTTTCAGGGCCGTCTCTTTACGGATATTGAAACGGCTTCCGGCCACCAGCCCCCCGGCCAACGCCAAAACACGATAAACATCCAGACCACGGCTGAACATGATCAGGTGCACAGCCTCGGAGACCACAAACGATATTATAAGCATCCGTATATTCAGGAGATACCTTAAACGGCTGTCTTTTACCGGATAACGAATCAGAACCCCCAGGACAAAAGCCAGGGCTCCCAATATTAAAAAATCTTCCAGGCGCTGCCGGCCGGCCAGCCACATCAGCGGGTCAAGACTTTTTATCCGCAGACTATGCACGCCAAAGCGGATATCGAATGGCAACAGTTGATATAACAGGATGTATCCCAGTAAAACCAAAGCGGCCAGCGCGGCGGGATATTTTTTCAGATGTTGTTTAAAATAAATCCGCCCCTGACGGCCATAGCGTAGAAATATGTGCGCGGAAATCCAGGCTCCCAGAAAGGTACCCAGGCTGTTCATGGCCACATCGTGAATGGAGGTAACGCGATAACGCAGAAATATCTGGGTAAACTCAATAAAGACACTGAACAGGAAACCGTATCCCAGGCTCCACAGCAGTGCCCGGCCCCGATCCTCCTTACGGCCGTAAAAGTAGAACCAGGCCGCGGCACCGATGGGGATAAACAACAGGATATTGCCCAGTATATCGGTATAGGAAACCCAATGATGGTTCCGCATAAAAGGAACGGTTTCGATCTCCCCGAATTGCCGCCGTATTTTGGACCAGGTGGTGTAAAAACGAAACGGTAAAAAGGTATTGTAAGCCACAAAGGCGGTCAGCGCGACCAGAAACAGCCCCCTGTAATGCCGCCTGCTTTTTCCCCCGGTGTCAGACATCGATATAGCGCACCAAATCTTCCCGATCCGTCAGATGCACGATCCAGCCCTTATAAACCATATCGTCTATCATGGCCTTTACCGTTTTCAACGGCGCCTCATAGCGATAGGAAAAATGCCAAATATCTATCGGAGCGATATGTAATTCGAATAAAAGCAGTTCATCCAGATTTAACGGTGTCTGCTTATCGGTTTTTTCAATAATAGCCGGCATCTCTTCCCGGCCCTTGTTTTTGATATGCTCATGGGTAAAATAATAATTGTCCGTTTCCCGCAGATCGCAGATGGGAAAGTTATTTTTTTCTTTTAAAAATTGCGGTAACAGATCAATGCTCACCATATAACTGTCTTCCCCGTCACCCCACAAATCATCCCAAACATCGGGGTCTTCTTTTTTCAGCCACTCAAAAAAGGCGATCTCTTCCTCGGGCAGGCGCATCATGGTGTGGCCGTGCCAGTGTTCTACCAGCTTTTCTACCTGTGTCAGGCTGAGCGCGTTCAGTTCATCGGGACTAAATTGTATATAGCCCTGGTTGTCGCGCATTTCTTCCTTTTGGCGTACAAGATTTTCTATGCTCATTTTCTCTCTTTTTTTTTAATGACTTTTGCGTCAATATGTTTTTACCCGTTAACCCGTTCAGGACAATTTTGATTCAACGGTTTTCAACACTTCGTCCAGACTCTCCCGGGCTTCCTTATCCAGCGCCTGGCAACGCTTGCGCATTTCCGCCACAAAATCCGCATCATCGATATCCTTCAGGTTGATCAGTACATTGTAAATACCGCCTTTAACGCCGGCATAGGCCATTTGTGCCCCCACCCCCACATCGGTTATGGAAGCGGGGTTGCCGTACCGGGCCACGGTGGCGGCAAGCTTTATGGCGCGGAAACTCTGGCGGGCGGTTTCCATGGGCACATTTACCGCGCTTTTCAAACCTTCCAGCATGGCGGCTTCCCGGGCGGCTTTTTCAGCGGCTGTGGTCGCCGGTAAACGCCGGGCATCCATGTAGGCATTAAAGGCGTTGGTGTCATCATCGACGGCCCGTACCAGTTTTTGCTGAATTTCCTGACATACTTCCGCCGTTTCATTGAGAATGTCATCCACCTCTTCGCTGCCCCGGCGGTTGGCGGTCAGATTGCTGACCATGGAGGAGAGCGCCGCGCCGATAGCCCCGGCCAGGGCGGCTACCGATCCGCCGCCGGGTGCGGGAGACTCCCGCGAAACCTCATCCACAAACTCATGCACACGCAGATGGATCAGATCCCCCTTCTTTATGGAGGGCAGACCCAACACCCGCTCATCGATGTTAAATTCGCTCACATCACTGAGTACCAGAGATTGCACGGCCGTATTCAGCACATCCCGGTAGGGAATGCCCCGGGATCGCCCCTGCCTCTTCAGATAATGATAGCCGGACTCCAGCAGGGCGTCATAGGGCACCAGTCCGACGATCTCACTGCCGGTAACCACCAGGCCGCGCTCCGCCGCCAGCTTGCGGGTAGCATCCAGCACATGGTGCATGGAGGTCACTTTATAGTTGGTGAGATTTATGGATATCTGAACCCGGTCGAACTCCGGCACAAACCAGCCGATGGCCTTGCAGTTTTTAAACAGACCCGGCTTCTTCACCGACTTACCTTCCGGCTTTTCGGGATCGATGCCATTCAGACGCAACAGGGCCTGCAGGTCATAATCATGCTTCTCCCGGCAATGGTCGATGGTCTCTGTCATGGTTTTACCGCTAAAGTCACAATTTCCGCAGGGATAATCTCCTGCCCTGTATTTCAGAATGGTTCTTTTTTTATAATAATAGGGTTGATCCGCGCCCTTCCTTGCGGAACGACCTTTTTCACGCAGTTCAAAGGCAATATCGGTGGCATGCAGTTTTTCCCTGCTGTTCAGACTGATGTTGTAGGCGATCAGGAATTCGCGTACCCCCATCACCGTGGCTCCGGCCTGGGCGTTGAACTCCGCCGGGCCGAAATCGGGCTTCCATTCTTCCTTTTTAAGCTTCTCTTCCAGTGCCTCATATTCCCCGGCGCGAACAACAGCCAGATTTTCCCTCTCCGGTTTTTGGGCCGATTTTTCATAGAGATAGACGGGAATGCCCAGTTCGTTCCCGACCCGTTGCGCCACCTCTTTGGAAAGGGCGATACACTCTTCCACCGTGACACCATTTACCGGGATAAAGGGACAAACGTCCGTGGCGCCCATGCGTGGATGCGACCCGCTGTGCTGCCGCATATCGATCACTTCCGATGCTTTTTTTATGGCGCGGAAGGCCGCCTCCTTTACCGCTGCCGGATCCCCGATAAAGGTAACCACCGTACGGTTCATTTCCGCGCCCGGGTCCACGTCCAGCAAACGAATCCCTTCCACATTTTCAATAACATCCGTTATTTGCTTTATCTTATTCAGGTCTCTGCCTTCGGAAAAATTGGGTACGCATTCGATAATTTTTTCAGCCATGATCACCTCATTTTTTGTAAGACACGGAAATTACAAAATATTAGCTGAAAGTTAAACATTAGCGCAATAAAAATAAGAGTTTACACGAACGGGTCGTTTCCCTGTCTTACAGATTATTTACCGATATAAAGCCTATAACGGCTTATCTCTATGAAGAATATGATGAAAGACATGGTTGCATTAATAAAAAATTAACGTAAATTACAATAGCTTGTCATCGCATAAAGCCATATCGGTTCGGGAGCAACCATGGCTCAAAACAGTTAAATAAAACGATGACTTCGTATGCTCTCCCGGCAGAAGAAACTCTCCTTTTAAACATATATTAAGTCAATATTTTTAAATATCATAGGATTTAATTATTATGACTGCTCTGGCTTTTTCCGCCTCATTTTCCACGCGCCGGGTATTTTTATTGCTCATAATGCTATTCCTGCCCCTTTCAGTTCACAGCCAAAAGAAACCCGACTTTACCTATTCTGAAACACATCTGATAACCATTGAAGAAGAAAATAATACTTTTCGGCTGAAATCGAAAAATAGCATTAAGGTACATTTCAATACCGAAAATGCCCTGAGCAACAATGTCTTTTATATTTATGAACCCAGCTATTTAAAGGTAGAAGATATAGACGCGTATCACAACAAACGCAGAATATACGATTCGGCTATAGACTATCATTATGCCGATTTCAGTGACGTGTTTATCTCCGATTCACGAACTCACACCATCAATTACGGAAGCCGTCTAAAAAAAAACGATTACATCCGTTATACCTATACGGAAAAGTATGACGGACTAAACTACTATCCCATACAGAGTATACCTAATATAGACAGTGTGTCCCGGTATGAGTTAAAGTTTAACCACCCTTCGGATATGCGGATTGCCTTTAACTTTTTTTTCCCGGGTAAAAAGCCCGTGATTCGGGAAAGTCACGGGAAAACGGGCACTGTTTTAAAATTCACCGACTTTGAATATCACGAACCTGTTGATCATTATCCTTTTAACGGTTCTCTGGGGTATGTACAAGTTCTCTTTTATAAAAAGGACTCTTTGCTCAACCTGCTGGAGCCCCGGAAATTTATTAAATGGTATAGCGGTCTGACGCCCATGATCCCCGAGGTTGACAGTGTGGCCCTGACCATGGTTCCCGATTCCTTATTCCGGCCCAAAAACAGCTTGCAAAAAATCGCCAATATCTATGACTTTACCAAGGTACGCATCCGCTATCTGGCAGATGCCCGCAAGGGCCATACCATTACCCCGCTTGAGCCGGAATACGTTCTGAAAAACTCATACGGCGATTGCAAGGATAAATCCGCACTGTCCGTGGCTTTGGCCGCCAATCAAAATTTACCCGTTTATATGGCTCTGATAAACAGCAGTGACGGCCCCCGTTTTGAAGGCAGTTATATCGATCGCTTTGATCATGTTATCTGCGCCTGGGATCAGGGAGATACCACAATTTTCTTTGATCCCACACAAAAGTATCAAAGCTTTGGACGCATTGGCGAACGCTTGATGGGCAAAGAGGCTCTGGTGCTTAATCCGGATAATCCACGCTTTGTTGCCATTCCGGTAAGCATAAAAGAACCTACACTGCGACTAGTGATAAACGCCAATTTGGATTCGTTGAAAAAAGCCGAAGTTACCATTACCCTGAGTGAGGACTATCTCCCATTGATTCGCAGGCTTTATGATGAAACCTCCTCCCTAAAAAGGAAAAACGCCTTAACCCGTATCATCAACGATCATCTCTATAAGCTATCTATCAGTGACCTGGACATGGTGGCTGTAAATCCGATAATCGTCACTCTAAAAGGCCGGGCCGACTTATCCCGTTTTATCATCTCATCCTCCACAAAAAGCTATCTTCCCCAAAGCCCTTTCCGCTACGGCCACAAGACGCTTTATAAGAGGGATAACGACTCCCTTCCTCTTTTTTTTAACAAACTGATATTCTCCGAAATAAAAATTAACTTTAGCGGGGATCATTTGACCCTTGCCGATACGCTTATTGCCCGAAGGGTACCCGGACTGCCACTGGCTTATGAAACACGTATCGTAAAAAAGAATAATGGTCTGCTGCAGGCACACTATCTCTTTAAAGTGCTGCAAAAGGAGTTTAGTGGTCAGGAAAAGAAGTTATTTATAGATTTTTTTAAAACCTTTAAAAAATACAGGAAGAAACTTCTGACCTTGCGAAAAAACAATCCGGATAAATAGTTCAACATCGCTAAAAAAAACACCACGTCCGAACCAAATAAAGGAGTGTTAATGCTACATCGTTTAACAGGGATGGGGTTGGTCATCCTGCTTCTAGTATCATCCTGTAAAATTAGTAAACAGGTTTTGTTAAAAGTGGATATGGGACCCACTTTTAAAAAGGCCTACAAAACCTTTATCTTAAGTAAATACCGTGATACAGATTATGACGCAGTTTATCTTTATAAAACCGTAGGCGTTGAGCATTGGGGTAACCCCACTTCCAAGTGGGTTTACAAAATAAACTATTTCAGAAGTTATATGGTTCTAAACCCAAACGCCGAGAACTTTGCTGTTTTCCGTCTGAATAATATTCCGGATGCCACCTTGTACAAGGTTGTTCTCAATGTATATGAGCCAAACGGTACCGTGCATAACTTTAGTAAGGTTGATCTGAAAAAAACCATCGATTCCAACGGTAAAACTCGTTGGAACCTGGCCTACCCCGGCATTGAGCGCGGTTCGGTGGTGGAGGAACTATACATTCTGGTGAACAGTGTCCCCCGGAACATCCCCCCGACGGATCAGACCTTTAACATTCAAAGAAGCATACCCATAGAACACTATTCCTTTAAGTTCGCCTATCCCGAATGGTGGGATGTACAATTTAAAAAGATCGCTCCCGACTCCACCCTGCCCATGATACGCACTGTGGATGAGGACAATCAGAAAATCATATATTCCTTTAAGGGGCGACGTATACCCGCGTACCGGGATGAGCCCTACTCCCCTTATTATAAATCCGACGGTATGTATATTCAATGGCTGGTAAAGAATATGCGGATGGCTGGTTTTGCCTTCGACGGCAATAAATCATGGAAGGATGTAACCGCCCGGTTTCATGATTACGCCGTGGATAACAAAGCCTGGTTCAGCAACCGTGTTGAAACCATTTCCGACAGCCTGACTAAAGGCATTGACGATCCGGCATTGAAACTGGATAAAATAATTCGCTATATCCAACATAACATCGATGTGACAATTTCCAGCGATATCGATGACTTCTCCGATGTTATAAAATACAAAAAAGGCGACCCGTACATCATTACCGGAATGGCAAGAGTGATGCTGGAGAGAGCCGGCATACCTGCGGACTATCTTTTGATACATTCCGCCCGTAAAGGGTATTTTGACCCGGATTATTACACCTTGGATCAGGTAGAGACGGCAGCGCTTTCCCTAACCCTGAACAGTCGCCCCTACATAATTCTACCCTATGAAAAATACCTGGATTACCGTATCATTCCCCCCTATTTCCTGGGTCAATCCGCTCTTAAACTGCCCAGGGAACTGGGTTCCGCTGAGGATGAACGCATTCAAATTGTGCAAACACCGGACGCCGCGCAATATGACAACCGCTATCTGATCGATATGGATATGGAAATAGATGAAGAGGGACTGATCCGCATAAAGGAAAAACATATGACCCGGGGCATGATGGCATTTATCTTACGCAGCCAATTGGAAGATATGGAAAAGGAGGACATAAAAGAGTTTATGGAAGAACTGCCCTATTATGAAGAAGGTGAAGTTTCCATTGACAGCTTTGCCATAAAGAATGACAAGGATTATAATAAACCGCTTACCTTTACCGTAAATTATACGATCGACAATCTGGTAGTCATCATGCCGGACGAGGTTATTTTTCAGACGGCGGGACTGTTTTCCCCGACAAATATTAACCGTGTCAGCTTTGATCCGGAAAAACGGCAGCACAGAATTGAAGTGCCTGTTGGGGAGGAACACATCAAGGAAATTACCATCCGCTTTCCGAAAGAGTGGTCTATCGATACCCGTCAGGAAGATTTTTCCTTTGAAAACGCCTATGGCCGGGCCGAGGCCAGCTTTACCTATGAAAAGGGAGTGATGAAAACCCGTTTTTACAGCCGGCTGAACCGTATCAGCGGCCCTCCGGAGGATATTTCCAAATTTATTAAAGTGAAAAATATGGGTGTTAAACAAAGTATCCGGGATATCATCTTTATTCGTGGCGGACAATAAACTCGGCTTCGTCAGCCAGGACCCTCCACCCACGAAACAAAAAACCTCCGGTGGCGACACCGGAGGTTTTATTAAAAGTAAACGGAACTCTTTTTTCGTAATCGATAATGCGTTTCATAAACAACATCGGAAACGGCTATAAGGGCCATGCTAATCTTCGATTACCTCATAATGGGTGCCATTGATGGCCATGGTGATAAACATGGGATCGGTCTGCTCGGCATCATAAACCACGGTAGCCGTGCCCTCCTTGTGCGAGGCCTTTACCGATTGAACCCCTTCCACTTCCATTACCGCCTTTTGAACCGTGTTTTCACATCCGCCACACATCATGCCCTTGATCTTTACGGTAAGTTCCTGAATATCTGCCATTTTATTCTCCTTAAAATTTAGATTGCTTGCCTTACTGCTTGTTCATAGATTTGTTTTTTTGCCGGCACCAATAATCCGGCCTGAGTTATTCATTCTCTTTCCACGGAGACCCCATGGCCCTTGCCGAGGAATTGCTAAACATTTTATGCTGCCCGGAAACCCGGCAGGATGTAAGAACTATGACCGGTGATGAGTTGCAGGCCCTGAACCGCTGGATTACATCCGGTGACAGGCACTACCGCGACGGCTCATCCATCGCCACGCCCGTTGAGGAAGCGCTCATCACCGCGGACGGCAGCCGGTGCTACCTTGTCCTCGACGGCATACCCGTCATGCTGATCGACAAAGTGATCGATCTGGAAGAGGGCTGGCAAAGCCTTTAATACCCCTTTAAAATCCCTGGCTGTCGATCAGGTAGATCAATGTACTCAGGGAAGCGGTTCCCAGTTCCAGCTCCCGGCGGTTTACCGCTTCGAACACATCCCGCCGGGAATGATGAAAATCGAAATAACGCTGGGAGTCGGGAATCAGACTGATCACGGGCGTACCCATGGCCTTATGCAAAGGCCCGATATCGGCGCCACCGCCACCATCGCGGATTTCACGGATGGTAAAGGCCGGGAAATAAGATAACCAGTCCTTCATACGCTGCAATTGGCTGCCGGAGCCGCTGATACCAAATCCCCGCGGCGTAAAACCGCCGGCGTCGGTTTCTATGGCCACGATATGCTGCTGGTGTTCCTTTTCGGCAATCGCCGCATATTCCTTTCCGCCACGCAGCCCATTTTCCTCATTCATAAAACAAACCACCCGCAGGGTGTTTACCGGCCGGTAACCGGCCTGTTTCAATAAAGCCACGGCCATTATGCTGTGCACGATGCCCGCCCCGTCATCATGAGCCCCCTGCCCCACATCCCAGGCATCCAGATGACCGCCCACGGCAATGATTTTTTGCGGATGTTTGGAACCGGTTAGTTCACCGATCACATTATAGGACATCTTATCGGGAAAAACCCGGCTGTTGATTTTTAAAAACAAACG
>WGCN01000055.1 GCA_015493745.1 Calditrichales bacterium | reverse complement strand
GGTTCCAACACGGCCACCAACGTCATCTATTCCGGCACGGTCTCCGCCGCGGCCGAGGGCGTCATCCTGGGCATACCGGCCATTGCCGTTTCCCTGGTCAGCTTTGAAAAAAAGAACTTTGGCTACGCGGCCAGGGTGGCCCGCCACCTGACGCGGCTGGTGCTGGAAAAAGGGCTGCCGCCGCGCACCCTGCTTAACGTAAACGTGCCCCCGCTGGCGGAGGAAGAGATCGAGGACGTCCTGCCCGCGCGGCAGGGCGAGGGCCGCTATGAAGAACGGTTTGACAAACGCTTCGATCCGCAAAACCGCCCCTACTACTGGATGGCCGGTAAGCGGATGATTCTGGACAGCGCCGACGATGTTGACGACGTTATTGTGATGCACAACAAGGTATCTGTCACCCCCATTCAATATGATCTAACCCATCACGAATTCTTAAAGGAACTTGCCACGTGGAAACTAAAGCCCTAGGACATGAAACCATACTTATTCTGGATTTCGGATCGCAATATACCCAGCTTATTGCCCGCCGGGTGCGTGAAAGCGGCGTCTTTTGCGAAATTCATCCCTACAATTACAACTGGAAAGATAACCGCCCGCCCCTGCTAAAGGGCATCATCCTCTCCGGCAGCCCTTTTTCCGTTAACGACCCGCGGGCCCCGCTTATTTCCAGGGAAATATACAGCAGCGGTGTTCCCGTTTTGGGCATCTGTTACGGCCTTCAACTGACCACCCACCTGTTGGGCGGCAAGGTGGAAGCCTCTTCCAAAAAGGAATACGGTCGCGCCGAACTGTTTGTGAAAGAGGATTCTCCCCTTTTTAAAAACATACCGGAGGAAAGCACCGTCTGGATGAGCCATGGAGACAAGGTGCTACAACTACCGGACGATTTTAAGGCCATCGCCACCACCGGCAACTCACCCTTTGCCGCCATACAACACCGGGAAAAAGCCATTTTCGGCCTGCAGTTTCATCCGGAAGTGGCCCACAGCGCTTTTGGCCGGAAAATGGTGGAGAACTTCCTTTTTGAGGTGTGCGGCTGCCGCGGAGACTGGTCGCCCGAATCCTTTATCGAAGAGAGTATCCGCCATATTCGCGAAACCGTGGGTGACGCGCGGGTGCTGTTGGGCCTCAGCGGCGGGGTGGACTCCAGCGTGGCCGCCGTGCTCATTCACAGAGCCATCGGCGATCAGTTACATTGCATGTTCATCGATACCGGCCTGTTGCGCCTCGACGAAGCGGTGCAGGTGGAAAAGATGTTCCGTGACGCTTACAAGATAAAGCTGACCACGGTGGACAGCAGCGAACAGTTTTACAAAGCCCTGGAGGGCGTAAGCGACCCGGAGAAAAAACGTAAGATTATCGGCCATGAATTTATTAATGTCTTTGAGAAAGAGTCCCGAAGATTGGGAGACTTCACCTTTTTAGCCCAGGGCACCCTCTATCCCGACGTGATAGAGAGCGTCTCATTTAAGGGGCCGTCGGCCACCATAAAGTCGCACCATAATGTGGGCGGCCTGCCGGAAAAGATGGGTTTTAAGCTTTTGGAGCCCCTGCGCGAGCTGTTTAAGGATGAAGTACGGGCCGTGGGCCGGGCCCTGGGTCTGCCGCAAAATCTTATCGGCCGGCATCCGTTTCCCGGGCCGGGACTGGCGGTGCGTATTTTGGGTGAAATTACAAAAGAACGCATTCACCTTTTGCAATTAGCGGACGATATTTATATGCAGGAACTGCATAACTTTGGATTGTATGATAAAATCTGGCAGGCCTTTGCCGTTTTCCTGCCGGTAAACACCGTGGGCGTGATGGGTGATGAGCGCACTTATGAGTCGGTTATCGGCCTGCGCGCGGTTACCAGCACCGACGGCATGACGGCGGATTGGTTTCCCATGCCCTACGAGGCTCTGGGACGCATTTCCAACCGCATTATAAACGAAGTAAAAGGAATCAACCGCGTGGTATACGATGTGAGCTCCAAGCCACCGGCTACCATTGAGTGGGAATAATTTTAAGGAGAATAATTTTATGTGTGGAATTGTAGGCTATCTCGGCACGAAAGAGGCCGTGGATATTTTGATCGGCGGACTGAAGCGTCTGGAGTATCGGGGCTACGACTCGGCCGGCATCGCCGTACAAAACGGCACCGGCGTCAACATGGTCAAGGAAGTGGGTAAAATACGCAATCTGGAAGCGGCCCTGGAAAATTCGCCCCTGAAAGGCAATGTGGGTATCGGACACACTCGCTGGGCCACACATGGCGAACCCAATCAAAACAACGCCCACCCCCATACGGACGGCACCGGAAATATCGTTTTGATCCATAACGGCATTATCGAAAATTATGCCAGTCTGAAAAAAATGCTGGTGGACAAGGGACACAGCTTTAAATCCGAAACCGATACCGAGATCCTGGTACACCTGATCGAAGAGTTTTACAAGGATGACTTCGAGGAGGCCATCCGCAAAGCCCTGCACGAAGTGGACGGCACCTATGGCATCGCCGTGGTCAGCACCTATATGCCCGATCATATCTTTGTGGCCCGCAAGGGCAGCCCCATCGTTATCGGCGTGGGCAAGGATGAGTTTTTCGTGGCCTCGGACGTTACTCCGCTGGTGCAATACACGCGGGACGTCTTCTATCTGGATGACTATGAAATGGCCATAATTTCCAAAAAGGGTATCATCACCAAAACCATTGAAAACAAAAAGATCAAGAAAAACGTTGAGCGTGTGACCATCGAGCTGGAATCCATAGAAAAAGGCGGTTTCGACCATTTTATGCTCAAGGAGATTTACGAGCAGCCCAAAACCATCATGGACGCCATGCGCGGCCGTATCATCAAGGATGAGGGTATTGTAAAACTGGGCGGCCTGGAAGCGGTGGCCGACCGGATGGTCAAGGCCAACAAAATTGTGATCACCGCCTCGGGCACATCGTGGCATGCCGCCTTGCTGGGCGAGTATCTGATCGAAGAGTTTTGCCGCATTCCCGTAGAGGTGGAGTATGCCTCCGAGTTCCGCTACCGCAACCCCATCGTTGATGAAAACGATGTGATTATCGCCATCTCCCAATCCGGGGAAACGGCGGATACCCTGGCCGCCCTGCGCGAAGGCAAGCGCAAAGGCGCCCTGGTAGTGGGTGTGGTTAACGCTGTGGGTTCCACCATTGCCCGCGAGACGGACGCCGGCGTTTATATCCATGCCGGGCCGGAGATCGGTGTGGCCAGTACCAAGGCCTTTACCTCCCAGGTTACGGTTTTAACCCTGATCACCCTGATGATTGCCCGCCGGCGTAACATGAGTTCCGAAACGGGCCGGGCCATGGTGGATGAATTGTTGCGCATCCCGGAAAAGGTACAGATTATATTAAACCAAAACGATTACATTCGCGATTTTGCCCGCCGTTATACCGATGAGCGCAACTTTCTCTATCTGGGACGGGGCTTCAACTTCCCCGTGGCTTTGGAAGGGGCGCTGAAGCTGAAGGAGATATCCTACATCCATGCCGAGGGCTACCCGGCGGCGGAGATGAAGCATGGGCCCATCGCCCTGATCGACAAGGATATGCCGGTGGTTTTTCTGGCCACCAAGGATGCCATCTATGATAAGGTGATCAGCAATATCGAAGAGGTTAAGGCGCGCGGCGGACGCATCATCTGCATCGCCACCCAGGGGGATGACGTCATTCAGAAATATGCCGACCATGTGATTTATGTGCCGGAAACGCTAAAGGCGCTGACGCCGCTGCTTTCGGTGATTCCGCTGCAACTGCTCTCCTATCACGTGGCCGTTATGCGCGGCTGCGATGTGGATCAGCCCAGAAATCTGGCCAAGAGCGTTACCGTGGAATAAGATTATTTTTTTCATCCCCCGCCCAATCCGCGGGGGATTTTTATTTTACGCAAAAACAGTCTGTATAGTGGAGACAATCACCGGTTCTTCACACCCGTCACAGTTGAAAATTATAATAATATCCCTTGTCCCGGTTTTCTATCTTCAGAATATTGTCTTTAAAACTGTAGTGACCGGCGTTCTTCAAGTTTCCTTCAAAAAACAGATAGGGCGGAGAAAAGGCAAAAGTCCAGTCGCCCTCTTTGTTCATGCCAAACAAGCCGTTTGCCTTATAGACATATTCCCCGGATTCCGTATTGACTTGCCTGCGTATGGTAAAAGT